>JAFUQM010000023.1 GCA_017472325.1 Lachnospiraceae bacterium | reverse complement strand
CCACCATCTTCAAAAGCTGATTACGCATTTATTCTTCATGGATTTTCTAAATTAAAAGATAGTGGCACTTTATTAGCGATATTGCCGCATGGTGTTCTTTTTAGGGGAAGTCACGAGGAAACTATAAGAAAAAATTTAATTTTGCAAAATAATGTTAATTCTGTTGTCGGATTGCCGGATAAATTATTTATTGACACTCAAATACCGGTATGTATTTTAGAACTAAATAAAAAAAGAAATCAGAAAGATGTTCTTTTCATAGATGCGTCTAAACAATTTGTTAAAAAAGATGGAAAACAAAACACTATGCAGGAAGAACATATAAAAAATGTTGTTGATATTTTAAAAAAAAGAATTCCACTGGATAAGTTTAGTGATTTAGTTCAATTACCGCAATTAGAAAAAAATAACTACAATTTAAATATTCCAAGATACGTTGATACATTTGAGCAAGAACCAGTGCCGGATTTGTTAGAAACATTAAAAGAAATAGAAGAAATAGATAAAGAAATTTTTGAGTGCGAACTGATTTTTTTTAATATGATGAAAACACTTGTTGGAACAGATAAAGATTCACAATGTGAGATTGAAAACGCGGTAGAAAAATATGGTTATTATATTCAAAATAAGCAAAAAAGACAAGGATGCAAAAAAACTGAAATAATGGAAGGACAATTATCTTTATTCTAAACGTGTACACAAAATTATATTCCATCAATGATAAAATAATATCGTGGATGAATTTTCACTTCATTCGTTTGTGTACAGTTTCGACATTTCCTATACACCTCCTTTCTCCCACTAGCGGAATGCTGTTAAGGCGCGTCACAAGTGCCGGTGGGATGCGGTCAGGTAGCGCCCGAATGATGTGAGCGTAGCGGAGCACCTCACAGAGAATGACAATGCCGGTATAAACAAGCTATACCGGAACCGCCCACGGAAAGTAGCTCAGTATGGTTAGAGCGGCGGCCTTATAAGCCGTGTGTCAATGGTTCAAATCCATTCTTTCCGATTGCCAGTCATGGATTAAATGACACTCAATCGTGCCGGGCTGACCGGATTAACAACTTTTAAGAAAGAGGTATAAGTATGAACATCATTGAAAAACTGAAACAATTTAATGTGGAAGTCACTCCAGATATGGAGAAAGCATTTTCCGGAGAATTTCTGTCAGAAAAGGAAGTTGAAAAGAAGATTTCTAAAGCAGAAAATGACCGTGATTCATGGAAACAAAGAGCAGAAACAGCAGAAGAAACCTTGAAAGGTTTTGAGGGAAAAGACCTCAGTGCAATGCAGAAAGAGATTGACGATTGGAAAGAAAAGGCTACAAAAGCCGAGTCCGAGTACAACGCAAAAATGGCAGAGCATGAGAAGCAGGAACTTTTGAAAGAAGCATTTGCAGAAGTCGAGTTTACTTCTGAATCTGCTAAAAAGGCTATCATGGCGCAGATTGCCGAGGGCGTATCTGTCAAGAATGGTAAGTTAATCGGATTCAATGACCTGTTGGAAGATGCAAAGAAAAATGATGCTTCTGCTTTTGTGAACAAGGAACAGCAGGACCTTGAACAGAACAAAGCAAGATTTACACAGCCTATGAATAATCAGAATGGTGGTAAATCCGGCAAACAGATTCTTTCTGAAATGACACTTGATGAAAGAATCAAAATGAAAGCAAATGACCCAGAGGGTTATAAGGCTTTACTTGGTAACTAATAACACACAACGGACAGCACAATTAGGAGTGTTGCCCCTAACCCAAATCCCTTTTAATAATTATGGGTAGAAAGGATATTTTTATGCCTAGAACTGGAACTTTTGGTGGTTTCCCTTTTGATGCGGAGGTATTCGCAGGTTATATGGCTGAACAGCCTACATGGAGCAATGCAATTATTGCATCTGGTATTTTACAGGAAGATGCTACTTTAATGGGTCTTATCGGAGATAAGGGTAATGTTGCTGTATTACCTTTCTATAAGGCTTTAAATCTTGATGATTATGCGCCTTACAACAATGACGGTATGACAGACAACGTACCTAAAGAAATTGAAGGTGGCAAGCAGGTATCTATGCTTATTCAGAGAATGATGGCATGGAAAGCAAAAGACTTCACTAAGGAACTGACCGGAGCAGACCCTATTCAGCATATCGCAAACAGCGTAAACAATTACTATCAGCAGGTATGGCAGGCTGAATTGATGAACATTGTTAATGCAGTTATGAAATTAGATGGTATGCAGAATCACATTATGGATATTGCATCTGCTTCCGGTACTGTTGAAGATGCGAATAAGATTGATGAAACAACCATGATTTACGCACAGCAGAAAGCACTTGGAGATGCGGCTAATGGCTTTGGTATTGCAATCATGCACTCGCTTATCTTGGCAAGATACAAGGCTTTAGGTCTGGTTGAATACGCTAAGTACAACAATGCAAACGGACTCACACAGGAAGTTGAACTTCCAACAATTAATGGTCTTATCGTTGTAACAGACGATAGAGGTACTATTGATACCTCTGGTGATGTACCTAAGTATATTACAACTATTGTTGGTAGAGGTGCTATTTTAACTGCTCCTAAGACTAACTACGAGGAACCTTATTACACCGACTATGACCCAGAATCTAGTGCAGGTGTTGAAAAGCTCTATACTAAGCAGGGTAGAGTGCTTCATCCTAACGGATTCAGCCTTAAAGTACAGGAGATTGACGGAGAATCACCTACTTACGCTGAACTTGGTACTGTTGATAATTGGGAACTTTCTTTCAATGAAAAGAATGTTAAAATCGGTCAGATTATCTCCAATGGCTAGGAGGTAGCAGAATGAGATTTGCTATTGAAAACGGAATGCCTTACCTTATCTCCAATGGTAGGGCATATCCGGTGGAAATAAAAAACGGAAGTATTCGTTATGACAAGGAGAATGCTGCTCTTGCAAATTCACAAGGTGTATATACTCTTGAAGAAGTATGCGCAAAGTGTGGCAAAGAAGTTTCAAGCATTCCAAAAAGGAGAAGAAAAACCACGGAGGAAGAGTAAATGGCATATGTTGATTATGAATATTACAAAACACTCTATGGAGAAAAGGCACTCACAGAAGCAGACTTCAACAGGCTTCTGTGGGATGCCGAAAGAGAAATCGACAAGGCTACAAGCGGAGTCGATGGAGTGCGAAAACTTCAAATCGCATTTCCAACAAGCGATTATGATACAGAAGCGGTAAAACGTTGTATATGTGCTTTAGTGGAATTTCTCAAACAAATTGAGGATGCAGAGCGCAACGCAAACAGCGTAGGACAGTACACTGAACGAGCAGACGGAAGTTTGCAAGGGAAGGTTGTCAGTTCTGTATCAGCAGGAAATGAATCAATTAGTTATGCAGTAGGTAAAAGTGCTGATACAGCCATTAGCAACGCAATAAAGGATTTGCAAAGCAAAGATGTGGCGGTGTATCAGTTTATAGCAAGCAGATTAAGCGGTTTATCGGATGCCAACGGAGTAAATCTTTTGTTTGGTGGAAGATATCCGTATTACAGAGGTAAAGTATGAAAGATTGCACAGTAAATATCTTAGGAACAGAATACCAAATAGTATTTGTGGAATTAAAGGATGCTGATATTGACGGAGATTGTGACGGAACTGCTCACAGAATTCGTGTTAGGTCTGATAACGCTAACAATGTTTTGAACATGGAAGAATTGCAAAAAACTACATTAAGACACGAAATCATACATGCTTTTATGTTTGAGAGTGGTCTTGGATTTAGTTGGCAACATCCAGAGCAATTCGGCCATGACGAAACTACTGTTGATTGGTTTGCAAGACAGTTTCCTAAGATACTTAAGGTTTTTCAAGAGTTGGATATTTTGTAGGAGGTATAAACCATGTTTAAGTACAATTTTAAAGATTGGATTAAGGCGGCAGGAGTAAGAGCAATCAAAACAGTAGCACAGACCGCAGTTGCTACAATCGGCACAGCGGTAGTTATGGGTAATGTTGATTGGGTAATGGTAGCAAGTGCTTCTGCATTGGCAGGAATTGTATCACTTCTTACAAGTGTTGCAGGATTGCCGGAGTTGGATAATCAGTAAGAAAGGTGGGGTATCATATGTTCGACAAGACGATTACTTTATTCAATCATTATAAGAGCCGTCTAGGGGATATGTGGTACCCTACTGTCATTCACAATGCTAATTTGCTGATTGATAAGGCGGCAATCGTGGCAAAGTACGGAACGGAGAGCAAGGATAATGCAATTCTGAACATTCATTATCATACTGTAGACGGACAGGTTTTTGTTGATGGAAAGCCGTATCTTCCGCCAAAAGAATGGGAACGTCAGACTAATGATAAATTAGCGGACAGTATAACATTTGCAAGCGGTACGGACTTTGATTTCTTCATGTTAGGGGAATATCCAGTAAAAGAGCCTATCAAAGGCGAAGATTTCAGAAATGGTTTTTTTGAGGAAGTAAAGAAAGAATATGATTTTGTATTTGCCATCACTTCTGTTGCTAATTATTCTGTTATTCCGCATTTTGAAATTACAGGTAAGTAGTTATGGCTAAACGGAAAATGATAGCAAAAGTGCGGTACAACTATTCTGCCAAAGGAAAAGGGCAAGATATTGAGTTGGATGTGGACTTGTCAAGGTTTGAGAAGCAATACGGAAAAGCGCAATATATGCTTGACAGTATGGTAATGGCTTCTATGAAACCTTATATGCCACATAGGACAGGCGTATTCCGTAACGTAACAGAAGCCATGAGTGATGCCATTGCCGGAAGTGGTACAGTAATTGCGGCGGCTCCGCCGTTTGGACGTTTTTTGTATGAAGGTAAGGTTATGGTTGACCCTGTTACCAATAGTCCTTGGGCAAGACCGGGAGCCAAGAAGATTGTCACTGATAAGGATTTGGAATATGACAAGAGCCACAATCCGAAAGTAACAGACCATTGGTTTGATGAAGCAAAGAAAAATCACGGTAAATCATGGATTAATGCAGTTAAGAAAGAGGCCGGAGGTGGATGATGGCAGAACAGAAACAAGTTAAATATGATATTGACGGTTACGAAGCTGTTACATCCGCTTTGAGGGAATTACTTAATCAATATCCGGGACTGTCTGAGAATGACGAAATTACATTTGCTACTTTAGGAGAAGATAGCGGAAAAGCAATGTTTCCTGTTAGTAGTTCCGTAATTGAGACAGAAAAACGGTCTGTAACAGGAAAAGTCACAGAAGTATGCATTTATCCGTTTTATGTGATTTACCGGGCAAGCGGACTCAATGAGAACCGCAAAGCTAAGGTCAAGGAATGGCTTGATAATCTCGGTAAATGGCTTGAACAGAAAAAAGTATTGATTGACGATAAAGAGTATCAGTTGGCAGAATTGCCACCGCTGACAGATGGACGTAAATTTTTATCTATCAGCAGACAAACAGCATCATACCTTGATACCGTCAATGAGAATCAGAGTGAAAATTGGACAATTTACATATATGCCCGGTATCAATATGAGTATTACAAGTAACTATTAACACCGACTACCGATTGGATGGTAGCCGCTAACCTACACACCTTTTAAGAGTTATAGGTAGAAAGGATTTTTTTATGGCTAAATTAAAAAGAGAAGCATTAGCACATTATCTTGACACTGCATGGAACAAGAAAGTTGCAGACGCAGACAAGGCTGTTTTTGAAATTTTGGGTGATGATATCGAGGATATGTCTGTTGAGATGAACGCAGACACTTCTCAGATGAAGAACATTCTCGGTCAGACCAAGACAACTGACAACGGATTTACACCGTCTATGTCCGCTGACCCTTGGTATGCAAATACCGACAGCAAACTTTATCCTCATATGAGAGATATTGTATTAGAACAGATCAGCGGAGATGAAAGAAAAACATTATTGCTGGAGGTTATCGTTGAGGATACAGAAGCAACCCAGCATACCGCATACGTGCGTGAAGTAAAAGTTACACCTACATCTTACGGCGGCGGTACTGAGGGTGTTAATATTCCTTTTAATGTTGATTTTGACGGTGCATTTGTTAAGGGAACCGTTACAGCGGAATCAATTAAAGCTGGTGCACCTGTATTCACAGCAGCTTCAGCATCATTAACAGATTAACTAAAAGAGAGGGCATAGAAGAATGGGGAATGTAATCAAAATTGATGATGGATATAAGACATACGATATTGTCAATCAGGATGATAAGCTTCTTGGGCAGTTTTCTTTTAATCCGTCTGATACAAATATCATCCACAGACACGCAGAAGTCGTAGAAGCCTTAGAAAAATTGGAAATGGATATTTCTTCCAAGGTAGAAGAAAAAAACCTAAATGAAGCGTTTAAAGAGATTGAATCGGTTGTCTATGAGAAAATCAACTATTTGTTAGATGCAGATGTAGCAGAAAAGTTTTTCTCTATTATGGGACCTTTTTCACCTTTGGCAAGCGGACAGTTTTTTATTGAAACTGTACTTGATGCTATCGGACAGGCAATTA
This sequence comes from Lachnospiraceae bacterium, assembly GCA_017472325.1. Classification (GTDB taxonomy): domain Bacteria; phylum Bacillota; class Clostridia; order Lachnospirales; family Lachnospiraceae; genus RGIG4733. The sequence goes on along the minus strand of JAFUQM010000023.1, from coordinate 52,073 downwards.
GCGCTGAAACAGGCGCAAGAGTTAAGAAGATTAACAGTAAGATTCAAAAACATACTGCAAAATACCATAGGTAATTATTATGGGTAGCGCATGGGAGTTTCCCACAAGTCTTAATATTGGCGGTGTTGATTACGAAATCAGGACAGATTATAGGGCGGTGTTGGATTTGCTCACTGCCCTAAATGATGAAGAATTGACGGATGCAGACCCACAGATTGAAGCGTATATGAAAAGCCGTGTGATATTAGAGATTATGTTTCCACAGTGTGACGATATTCCGGCAGAACACATTCAAGAAGCATTGGACAAGGTTGCAGAGTTTATTGATATGGGTATCACAGAGGACTCTAAAAAGCCTAAGACGATGGATTGGGAACAAGATGCACCGATTCTTATACCGGCAATAAATAAGGTCTTAAATCGTGAGATACGATCCGAGAAGTACATGCATTGGTGGACATTCCTTGGAGCGTATATGGAGATTGGTGAGAGTTTGTTTAGCAATATAATCCATATCCGGCAGAAAAAGGCTAAAGGGAAGAAACTGGAGAAATGGGAACTGGATTTTTACAAAGAAAACAAGTCATTGATTGACTTTAAACAAAAGAACCAAAGAAGCGAAGCAGAGAAAGAGGAATTGCGAGATTACTTTGGTTATAAGAAAAAGTAACCGGGCATTCAGTTTGATGGATGCCCCTAACCTTATAAATTAGAGGTATTTATCATGGCAAAAAGTGACGGTTCAGTTATTATTGATACCAGAATGGACACAAAAGGATTTGGAAAAGGTGTTCATTCAATGCAACAAAAAGTCGGTGGATTGACAGGTGCGGTTGGGAAACTTGGACTTGCAATAGGTGCGGCTTTTTCTGTTGTTAAATTAGTTCAATTTGGAAAAGAAGCCATTGATTTAGGGTCTGATTTGCAGGAAGTACAGAACGTGGTGGATGTAACATTTTCTACAATGAATGAAGCTGTAAACGAGTTTGCAAGAAATGCGGCAGAATCAGCAGGACTTTCAGAAACAATGGCTAAAAGATATGCAGGTACGTTTGGTGCAATGGCTAAGGCTTTTGGATTTGCAGAGGGTGAAGCATTTAATATGTCTACCTCTCTGACTCAATTAGCAGGAGATGTGGCGAGTTTTTATAATTTGACACAAGACGAAGCATATACGAAGTTAAAATCCGTATTCACAGGAGAAACAGAATCACTTAAAGATTTGGGTGTTGTTATGACACAGACTGCACTTGATTCCTTTGCAATGGCAGAAGGTTGTGGAAAAACCACTAAAGCAATGACAGAACAAGAAAAAGTTGCTTTGCGTTTTGCATTTGTAACCAAGCAGTTAAATGCGGCAAGCGGAGATTTTATCCGAACACAGGATTCCTGGGCGAATCAAATAAGAATATTAAGCCTTAACTTTGATAGCTTCAAAGCAAATATCGGACAGGCACTTATTAATATTTTTACACCATTTTTGAAAATAATTAATCAAATTATTGCAAAATTAGCTGATTTATCATCTGTTTTTGTTAAATTTTCTGAAATAATATTTGGTACGTCTATAAGCGGCGGCGGTGGCTCTCCACCAACAGATGCTCTCGAAGATGTAGCCGGCGGCTATGAAAATGTTGAAAAAGCGGCAACAGGAGCAAAAAAAGCGCAAGACAAATATTTGTCTGGTTTAGATGAGATAAAAACTTTTACAGAATCATCAGACAGTGGAGCGGCGGCAGTAAGTGGCGGTGGCGGCATTGATTTGAGCAATATTGAAGAAAGCAAAAATGAAATAAAAGATGCAGAAACTCCTATAAACGCTTTAGTGGAACGCGTTAAGGAATTGGTAAATCTTTTCAAAGAAGGATTTGCAGAAGGACTTGGAGATGTTGAATATAGATTGCAGTCCTTGAAAGATTCTGTTGAGTCGATTAAGAATAGTTTCGCATATATATTTGATGATAAGTTAGCAGACGGATTTAACACTTCTCTTGAAAGAGTGATTCGCTCACTTGGCGTTATTGCTGGTTCTGTAACATCAATAGGCGTTACCATAGCCACTAATTTAGTTGGTGGATTTAGTAAGTATTTGACAGATAACAAGGAAAAAATTAAACAATATCTGCTTGATATGTTCGATATACGTGCATCTATTTATGAAAGTCTTGCGGAAGGTTCAAGTGCATTTGCATATATATTTGAAGAGTTTTCAAGCGAAGCAGGACAAGGTATAACTGCTAATTTGGTAGAAATATTTGTAAATTCTTTTATGGAAATAAGCCAATTAGCGGCTCAATTGGGAGCAGATATACTTGATGTGATAGTTAGTCCAGTAAAGGATAGCAAAGAAGAACTTAGAGCCGCATTAGGTGAGTTACTTGCTGGATATGAAGAGTTTACCGCTTCTATAAAAGATATATTAAACGACTCTTTTGGTTTTGTAAATGAAATATATAATAGCGTTGTTGCTCCAGTGTTTGAAACATTAAAAAAAGAATTATCAAATTTTTACAAGGCAAACATAGCACCTTTAGCTAAAAGTTTGGGAGAGTTTTATAGTTCTATTGGAGATAATTTAAGTTCTTTGTGGAACAAACTTTTGAAACCTCTTATTAATTGGATTGTCAAAAACATACTTCCAGCCATAACTCCAGTATTAGAAGGCATTGTTAAAAGAGTTATGAATCTTTTTTCAATGATGTCAGGTATTGCTCAAGGACTTATAGAAGTTTTGGGAGGGATTATATCTTTTCTTGTGGGAGTTTTTACCTTGGATTGGCAACGTGCATGGGAAGGTATTAAAGGTATATTTAAAGGAATATTCAATGCGCTGGCATCTATTGTGGGAAACTTTGTAAATTCAGTAATAGACGCTATTAACGGATTAATTGGTGGCGTAAATTCCATCTCTTCAAATTTAGGAATCCCAGCTATACCAACAATACCAGAATTTAAGATTCCTAAACTTGCCACAGGCGCAGTAATTCCACCAAACGCTCCATTTATGGCTATACTAGGAGACCAGAAACACGGAACCAATATTGAAGCACCACTTGATACCATTAAACAAGCAGTTAGGGAAGTTGTCGGAACTGGTGGTGGCGGACAGTATCAGTTTACGGCGCAGATTAATCGCCGCATATTGTTTGAGGAAATGATAGAAGAAGCCAAACTGAGACAATCAATAACTGGAAGAAGTCCTTTTGACTTAGCATAGGGGGTGTATAAATGCAAGATGTTATAAGGATTAATGGCATAGAGATTTATCAACCAGATAAAGATATGGGCATGGATTTTGAAAAAACATATACATCAGACAGTACCAGGACGCAAAACGGTATTGGTCATTTTACACAAATGTTTGCTGTGGAAAAATTCGCATATACCGCCACAGATATTCCGGCTAGTGAAGCGAGAAAAATTCTTGGTGAAATAATGAAGAATGAATTTAAACTACATTATTATAGTCTTTTTTATGGAGCATGGCGTGATGATACGTTTTATGTTGGTCAAGGTCAATGTTCAATCGGCACTTTGTCAGAAGATAAAGAAACGTTAAGCAGTCTTTCTTTTAATATGGTGGGGGTAAATCCTATATGATAAATGTTTCAAATGAATTCTTAAATACGATGAATGATAGAACAGATTTCAAGGAAAATGCTGAAATCACATTTGCGGATGGCACTTTCCTCGAATTGTCCGAAAAGGATTTTACTGTTGCCAATAACAGTGTAATGGATGCGGCAGGAAGTAACGGTATTCCTTTAGGAGTGGCACTATGTAGGTCTATTCAGATTGAATTAATGAATGATGATGATAGGTTTTCAGATTATGACTTTTTCGGCGCAAGAATACGTCTGTATTTGACTTTTGCTCTGTCAGAAACCATTGAGCGGATTGAGTATGGCACTTTTACAGTACTTACACCGGAAACATACGGAACTACAGTTATCATCACTGCTTTGGATGATATGTACAAGTCCGACAAGGAGTATTCCACGTCATTAACATTTCCTGCAACAATTAGGTCCATGTTGATAGATGCTTGCGATACATTGGGAATATCCCTTGGAACCACTTCATTTTTGAATGAAAGTTTTGTGGTTCAGTCTGCACCTACAGATATTACCTACAGACAACTTATAGGTTATATTGCCATGATTGCCGGAGGAAATGCAAGAATCGACGTTACTGGACGCTTGAGAGTTTTGTCGTATGATTTTGAAGAACTGAATAAAATAAGCAGTAATATTGATGGTGGTTTTTTTAATCCGTGGAGTAATCCCGTTGATTTAGATGGTGGAGATTTTGCGACATGGAATAATGGTAGTGAATCAGATGGCGGATTTTTTGGAGATAGAAAAGATTTGCTTGTTTTAAGCAATTGGAAAAATTTAAAGGTTGATACTGATGACGTAGTTATAACGGGTGTTCAAACAACCTATACCGATTCTGAGAACGAAGAACACTCCGTGATATATGGTGTAGAAGGGTATGTGTTGTCAGTAGAAAACCCTTTGATTGCAGGAAACGAAGAAAGCGCTATGGCATTAATCGGAAACGTTATGGTTGGTGGACGCTTTCGCCAATTTAGCGGAGATTTAGTATCTAATCCCTTGTGTGAGTTTATGGATATTGTTGCAGTTGTAGACAGAAAAAACAATGTATACGCTTCTTTTATTACAGACATTAGTTTCCAGTTTTTTGGATTTACTAATTTAAAAAACAGTGCAGAGCCTACAATCCGTAATAGTGCCAAAACCTATTCGAATGCCACCAAAACACTTGTTGCGGCAAAAAAACTTGTAGAAAAAGAAAAAACAGCAAGGGAACAGGCTATTGAACAACTTGCCAAAGATTTATCTAATAGTAGTGGTTTATTTATGACGCAAGAAGAACAAGAAGATGGCAGTGCAATATACTATATGCACGATAAGCCTACTCTTTCTGAATCAATGATCGTCTGGAAGTTAACCGCGCTTGCCTTTGCGATATCTACGGATGGCGGTAAGACATATCCTTATGGTTTTACCGTGAATGGAGAGACAGTAACAAGGCTTTTGTATGCAGAAGGCATTGATGCAGATTACATAAACACAGGAACAATGTCGGCAAACCGAATTATGGGCGGAACGCTTAGATTGGGCGGTGCAGATAATGTTGACGGTGAAATAGAAATGCTTGCTTCTGACAGAAGTGTTCTTGGCAAATGGAATTCAGAAGGATTCTGGACAAAAAGCGCAGATTATTCAAAGCCGGAAATATCGTATTCACCAGCCGCATATCCGGCTTGCGGAAGCACAAAAAAGAAAGTTGAAATCAAAATCATTGGTGCAATAGGTGCTGACACATCTGATGTTGGCAAGGATGGTTCTTACTTTACATCAACAGCGGAAATTCCGTTCGAACTGTATGACCCGGATGGATATATGGAAGATGGATGTCCGTATTGGATTTTGAGCGGAAAAATCATATTGAGCCATGTATTTATATCGCATTCAACAACATATGCTGGATATATAAAGCGAATAATTTGTACGTACAAAACAACAAAAAGAACAATCACTTTGTTTGACAGAGATTATTCAATATCTTCTCCAACAAGCGGTATATTGTTTGATTTAAAAAACAACTTAATTGAAAACAAAACTTGGAGGATAGAAAACAACTCAATATATAAAAACCAAAGATTAAAAGGGCAAACAGTATTGTTAGCAAGCTCAGTAACGACATCAGGAACGACTGTCAGCATTGTGGAAGATTTAACTAGTTTTTCACAATTAATGTTGGTTTCCGAAAACAATAGCAATGGAAACATTGTAAGCACTTCGACATTTCCGACAGCATTCTTTTTAGACATAAGCACAGATGGATGGATAAACAGTGACAACACAAATTATGCGTCTCTAAAACAATTCGTTGAAACAGACGAAGATGGCGAAGAACTTGTTGATACAGAGCGTGTGTATTTAAAAACATCAAGCACTTCTTACACAGCTAAATTGTACGGTATAGTATAGAAAGGAATAACATTTATGAAAAAAGGAATTGACGTGTCTTATCATCAAGGAACTATTGATTGGAAAAAAGTTGCAGATTCTGGTATTGAGTTTGTCATGATTCGTGCCGGATATGGGAAAAATACGGTTGATAAGAAATTTTTGGAAAATATTGCAGGAGCGCACGACGCAGGACTCGATATTGGAATTTATTGGTTTATTTATGCAATTAATGAAGATGATGCTATAAAAAATGCAGATTTTTGCGCAAAAACTATTGAGCCTTACAAAGATATTATTAAAATGAAAATTGCGGCTGATTGGGAATATGATTCGGACAACTATTCTATAAAAAACGGAATAAGACAGACAACAGAAAGCCGTACACGCATTGTAAGAGCCTTTTTGGAACGTTTAAAATCCAAAGGCTATGAAGTCTGCAATTACGCAAACCCAGACTATTTAAAAGGCAAATTCGAAGATTTAAGCGAATATCCTTTGTGGCTTGCTAAATATTCAGTTAGCATGGGAGATTATCAGCCGTGGATGTGGCAACACTCTTCCGAAGGGAAAGTGCCAGGAATTAAGGGAAATGTAGATTTAAACATATTATTGGAAGAAACAGCAAAAAAAAATGAATATTATCCTATTCCAAGTTTTACGCTTATAGACCACCTTAATAAGATAGGTGTGGATAGTTCCTATCAGAGTAGAAAGCGTATTGCAAAAAACAATGGAATGCCAAGTTATAGCGGAAAGATGGAAGAGAATCTTAAATTATTGAATTTACTTATTGACGGAAAATTGGTAAGATAAATCAAAAAAGGATTTGACCATGAGAAAAACAAAAGATGCTTAGTATTTATTCTAATAAAAAAGGGTAGTCATAACGGCTACCCTTAGTTCTACCTTAATTGCTTGTTGCTTGATTAAAAACCAAGAGGAACAGATGAAATAACAAAGTAAATAGAACAACCCGGCTGGAAACAGCCGGGTTTGTTTGTGTCCAATAAGACGGCTCATGAAATTTGCCGACGTTTGGTGTGATACCTTAACCTTTGTGCTATCTGTGTTTAGAAAAAATTCACTGGAAATTCCAAGAAAAACGCTAGTATTTTCACTATCCGTGTGCTATAATCGTAAAATGAGTGTAAGTATGCAAAGAAATTTGATATAGCTGCTACTTAGGAAGCTAATACAAGGAGGATATAAATATAATGAGCGTACAGGTAGAAAAATTAGAGAAAAACATGGCAAAGCTGACAATTGAAGTGCCAGCAGAAGAATTAGATAAAGCAATTGAACAGGCTTATCAGAAAAACAAAGGAAAAATGAGTATTCCTGGTTTTAGAAAAGGTAAAGTACCTCGCCAGATGATTGAAAAAATGTATGGCAAAGAAGTTTTTTATGAAGATGCAGCAAACATCTTAATTCCAACAGCTTATGAAGCTGCTTATGATGAATGTACAGAAGAAATCGTATCTTCACCAGTTATTGATGTTGTTCAGCTTGAAGCTGGCAAACCTTTTATTTTTACAGCAGAAGTTGCTTTAAAACCAGAAGTAAAACTTGGTAAATACAAAGGTGTTGAAGTTGATAAGGTAGAAGTAGAAGTTACAGCAGAAGAAGTAGATGCAGCTGTTGAAAAAGAAAGAGAAGCAAACGCAAGAACAGTTGTTGTAGAGGACCGTGCAGTAAAAGATGGTGATATTACAGTAATTGATTTTGAAGGTTTTGTAGACGGTGTTGCATTTGAAGGTGGTAAAGGTGAAAATTATCCATTAACAATCGGTTTAGGTGCATTTATTCCAGGATTTGAAGAACAAGTAGTAGGCGCTGAAATCGGTAAAGAAATCGATGTTAACGTTACTTTCCCAGAAGAATACCACGCAGAAGAACTTGCAGGTAAACCAGCTGTGTTCAAAGTAACAGTAAAAGAAATCAAAGAAAAACAGCTTCCAGAATTGGATGACGAGTTTGCAAGCGAAGTATCTGAATTTGATACATTAGCTGAGTACAAAGAAGATGTACAGAAGAAGCTTGCTGATAAAAAAGCTGCGGATGCGAAAAATGCAAAAGAAGATGCAGTAATTGATGCTATCGTAGCAGATGCAGAAATGGACATTCCAGATGCTATGGTAGAAACACAGCAGAGACAGATGGTAAATGATTTTGCTCAGAGAATCCAGATGCAGGGCCTTAGCATGGATCAGTACTTCCAGTTTACAGGTTTATCACCAGAAAGAATGTTAGAACAGGTAAAACCACAGGCTGAGAAGAGAATTAAATCCAGACTTGTATTAGAAGCAGTAGTTGCAGCTGAGAACTTAGCAGCATCTGAAGAAGATTATGAGAACGAACTTCAGAGAATGGCTGACGCATATCAGATGGAAATTGACAAGGTAAAAGATATGATGGGTGAAAATGAGAAAAAACAGATTATGTTAGACCTTGCAATTACCAAAGCAGTAGAGTTAGTTGTTGCTGAAGCGAAAGAAAAATAAATCGGCAATACCGAAATAAAATGGCTGGGAGGAAAGCAATATGAGTTTGATACCTTATGTCGTTGAACAAACAAGCAGAGGAGAAAGATCCTACGATATTTATTCAAGACTGTTAAAGGAAAGAATTATTTTCTTGGGGGAGGAAGTTAATGAGACCACCGCAAGTCTTGTTGTAGCGCAGCTTCTGTTTTTAGAAGCAGAAGATCCTGAAAAGGATATTCATTTGTATATTAACAGTCCTGGTGGCAGTGTAACTGCTGGTATGGCAATTTATGATACGATGCAGCATATCAAATGTGATGTGGCAACTCTTTGTATTGGTATGGCGGCAAGTATGGGTGCATTTTTACTTGCAGGCGGTGCAAAAGGAAAAAGAGGTGCATTACCAAATGCAGAGATTATGATACATCAGCCACTTGGTGGTGCGCAGGGGCAGGCAACTGAAATTGAAATTGCTGCAAAGCACATTTTGCGCACAAAGGAGAAATTGAATCGTATTCTTGCTGAAAACACAGGACAAGAGTATGATGTAATTGCTGCTGATACGGAAAGAGATAACTGGAAAACAGCAGAGGAAGCAAAAGCTTATGGTTTAATCGATGAAGTATATCAGCCAAGAGCCAAAGAAAATAAGGAAAATAAATAAGTTGGAGAAGGAAAATGGCTGGAAGAAATTCAGATGACAAAATTAGATGTTCCTTTTGTAATAAGCCACAGGATCAGGTAAAAAAACTGATTGCGGGTCCATCCGGTGTATATATCTGTGATGAGTGTATTGATATCTGTAGCGAAATTCTGGAAGAAGAATTTGAAGATATGGATGTGCAGGAAGAAGAATTGGATATTAATCTGTTAAAACCTGTGGAAATCAAAGAATTCCTTGATGAATATGTTGTTGGACAGGAAGCAGCAAAAAAAGTTCTTGCAGTTGCAGTTTATAATCACTATAAGCGTGTAACAGCTGAAAAAGACCTTGATGATGTAGAACTACAAAAGAGTAACATCATTATGATTGGTCCGACTGGTTCGGGTAAAACATATCTAGCACAGACATTGGCTAAGATTATCAATGTTCCATTTGCGATTGCAGATGCGACAACATTAACGGAAGCTGGATATGTAGGTGAGGATGTTGAAAATATTCTCTTGAAGTTAATTCAGGCAGCGGACTATGATGTAGAGCGTGCGCAGTATGGCATTATCTATATCGATGAAATTGATAAAATCACCAAAAAAAGTGAGAACGTATCTATCACAAGAGACGTTTCAGGAGAAGGTGTACAGCAGGCATTGCTCAAGATTATTGAAGGAACAGTAGCTTCTGTACCTCCACAGGGTGGAAGAAAGCATCCACATCAGGAATTGATTCAGATTGATACTTCCAATATATTGTTTATCTGTGGTGGTGCCTTTGATGGATTAGATAAAATTGTAGAGACGAGACTTGACCGTAATACAATTGGTTTTAATGCAGAGATTATTGATAAATCCACAAGGGAAATAGGAGAAATATTTGCTGAAGTAACACCACAGGATCTTGTAAGTTTTGGACTGATTCCAGAATTTGTAGGACGTGTTCCTATTAATGTTTCATTGGAAGGTCTTGATAAGGACGCACTGGTACGTATTTTAACAGAGCCAAAAAGTGCTTTGATAAAACAGTATCAGAAGTTGTTCCGCTATGATGATGTCAAACTTTCCTTTGAACCAGATGCAATTGAAGCAATTGCTGAAAAAGCACTTGAGAGGAAGACTGGAGCAAGAGGATTACGCTCCATCATGGAAAATGTTATGATGGATGTAATGTATCGTATTCCGTCAGATGATACGATTGAACAATGTATTATCACAAAGGAAGCTGTTGAAGGTACAAGTAAACCTTTGATAGTGTATCGTGAAACGGAAGGACGCGTACAAAAGGCCAGATAAATTTACACCGTCTCTTTTTGAACAGGAGAACCTGCTACCAAGCATAGGTTCATTGTTTCATAAAAGAGACGGTATTTCATTTGCACGAAGGCATAGAGAGGATTAAGTAATTCATGGAACAGATAGAAAATAGAATGATTCTGCCGGCAATTGCATTACGCGGGATTACCATTTTGCCGGATACAGTGATTCATTTTGATTTGAGTAGGACAAAGTCAATACATGCAGCCCAGAAAGCCATGCAGACAGAAGAGCAACGTATCTTTTTAACAACACAAAAGGATGTGGATGTGGATAATCCTGGGTTTGTAGATGTACACGAAGTTGGAACTGTCGCTATTGTCAAACAGATAACCAAGTTATCAGATCAGATTTTTAGAATTTTGGTAGAAGGTGTAGGGAGAGCACGAATTTATTCTTTTACAGAAGATAGCACCGAATATCTGGAAGCTGAAGTTGAAATGGTTGAGGACAGTAATCTACCAGAAGAGAATGAAGAAGAGGCTATGATTCGTACTCTGGAAGATTTGTTTGTTAATTATAGAGAGTTTTATCCAAAAACTGGAAAAAGTTTTGCAGAAACTTTTCGTGAAACATATCGTCTTGGTAAATTAATTGACAGATTGACAGCCAATATGCCAATTAGCTGCGAGAATAAGCAGAGAATATTGGAAACATTAGATTTACAGAAGCGTTATGAAGTCATGTCTTTAATTTTATCCAATGAAATTGAAATTGCGAAAGTAAAGTATGATTTGTCAGAGCGTTTAAGAGAGAAAGTTAATAAGAATCAAAAAGAGTATTTATTAAAAGAACAGCTACGATTTATCCGAGAAGAACTTGGTGAAGCAGAGAGTCATCTAACAGAGGTAGAACAATTTGAAGAGGCGTTGGAAAAATTAAAGGCAAAGCCGGAAATCAAAGAGAAAATAGCCAAAGAGATACGGAGATTTAAAAATAGTGCTTCTAGTAGTTCGGAGAGTGCTGTAGAAAGAACGCACATAGAAACATTGCTGGAACTTCCGTGGGATGCAGTTTCTAAGGATAGTTTGAGCCTGAATAAGGCAGAACAGATTTTAAATGAACAGCATTATGGATTAGAGCAGGTAAAGGAAAGAATACTGGAATTTCTTGCAGTACGTGCACTGACAAAACGAGGAGAAAGTCCGATCATTTGTCTTGTGGGACCACCAGGAACAGGAAAAACATCCATTGCCAGAAGTGTTGCGGATGCATTAAATAAAAAATATGTACGTATTTGTTTGGGTGGTGTGCGTGACGAGGCAGAAATCAGAGGACATAGAAAGACATATGTGGGTGCCATGCCAGGAAGAATAGCAGTGGCGTTAAAGCAGGCAGGGGTAAAAAATCCACTTATGTTATTAGATGAAATTGATAAGGTAGGTAGTGACCATAAAGGGGATACTGCTTCCGCGTTGTTAGAAGTGTTAGATAGTGAACAAAATAGTCATTTTCGTGACCATTATATAGAATTGCCGCTTGATTTATCACAGGTTTTATTTATTGCGACAGCAAATTCTACAGCAACCATTCCAAGGCCATTGCTTGACAGGATGGAGATTATTGAGCTGACAAGCTATACTGCGAATGAGAAATTCCATATTGCAAAGGAACATCTTGTGAAAAAGCAGTTGAACAAAAATGGATTGCAGGATGGAAAACTGACAATCAGCGATGCCGCTTTAGAGCAAATCATTCAAGCGTATACAAAAGAGGCTGGTGTTCGTGCATTAGAACGAAAAATCGGCGAATTATGCAGAAAAGCAGCGAAGGAAATCTTGCAAAAAGATGTGGAAAGCATACGTATTACGCAGGGAAATCTTGCAAAATATTTGGGAAAAGAAAAGTATTCTATCACCAAAATGAATGAGTCAGATGAAGTGGGAATTGTGAGAGGTCTTGCGTGGACAAGTGTAGGAGGAGATACATTACAGATAGAAGTAAATGTAATGCCGGGTAAAGGTGAGATGGAATTAACGGGTCAGATGGGAGATGTTATGAAAGAATCTGCCATGATTGCCATGAGTTATGTTCGCTCTATTAGTAGTGAATATAAAATAACGCATGATATGTTTGAAAAAAATGACTTTCACATCCATATTCCAGAGGGGGCAGTTCCAAAAGATGGTCCATCTGCTGGGGTGACAATGGCGACGGCAATTCTATCTGCAGTCACTAATATCCCTGTGAAGGCAAATCTTGCAATGACCGGCGAAGTTACATTGCGCGGGAAGGTACTGCCGATTGGTGGTTTGAAGGAGAAGCTTCTGGCTGCTAAGACTGCAGGTATTACCAATGTACTTGTGCCTAAAAAGAATGAAAAGGATATAGAAGAAGTATCAAAAGAAATTAAATCTGGAATTAACATAACATATGTAGAAACAATGAAAGAGGTTATTACGAATGCATTCTGTTGAAACGAAGGATTCCACAGGGAGAGTGAAAACAGTGGAGAAGAAAAAACAGGTGGAGACAAAAAGCTCCATCGTTATTAAAAGTGTAAATTTAGAAACGGTATGTGGAATTACAAGTACACTACCAGAGAATGACAAACCAGAAATTGCGTTTGCCGGCAAAAGTAATGTTGGAAAATCCTCTTTGATCAATGCCTTGATGAATCGTAAGTCTTATGCAAGAACAAGTGCGCAGCCAGGGAAAACGCAGACAATTAATTTTTATAATATTAATGACGCAATGTATTTTGTTGATCTTCCTGGTTATGGATATGCCAAAGTCAGCCAGACAACAAAAGAAAAATGGGGGAAAATGATTGAGCGTTATTTGCAGAAATCAAACCAGCTAAAAGCTGTGTTTCTCTTGGTAGATATCAGACATGAGCCATCAGCCAATGATAAAAATATGTATGAATGGATTTTATATCAAGGCTACAAGCCTATTATCATTGCCACGAAGTCAGATAAAATCAGTCGTGGCCAGATACAGAAGCATATTAAAATGATAAAAACAGGCTTACAGGCAGAAAAAGATACGATAGTCATTCCGTTTTCAGCATTAAATAAGCAGGGAAGGGAAGAGATTTATCAGATTATTGAGGGGTATTTAAATCCGACAGAGTAGATTTTGATGTATATGATAGCTGAAGTGAGATATCTTTTGCTGTTAGAAAGGGGAGAATCTAATGGAGAAAACCAGGAGAAAATATTGGAAAGCAATTGTGAATCTGCTCATTGCAGTGGTGATATGTTGTACAGTGGTATTTGTTGTGCCGAGAATATTTGTATTTTTCATGCCGTTTGTGATTGGGTGGATTATTGCCATGATTGCCAATCCGCTAGTCCGTTTTTTTGAAGAGAAGCTAAAGATACGACGGAAGGCTGGTTCTGCGTTTGTCATCATTGCTGTTATTGCAGCGATTCTGTTGATTGGGTATATAGCGGTTGCTAAAATCGTAGAAGAATTAAGCGGTTTTATGGCGACTTTGCCTGTGTTGATGAAGAGTCTGGAACAGGATTTGACAAGGATAGGAGAAAATTGGAAGATTTTCTTTGATAGATTTACATTTGCAAAAGGGATTTCTGTCAAAGGAATTATGGGGACTGTGGAAGAATATGCAGGGCAAATTGTAGGGACAGTGGGAACTCCAACAATGGAAGCTGTGAGCAGTTTTGCTAAAAATATACCATCTGTATTAATTGCTATTATTATGTGTGTGTTATCAGCATATTCCTTTATTGCAGAAAAAACTTCAATTCAGGAGTTTTTTAAGAAAAAAATGCCGCAGTCTATACAAAAGGGCAGCGCCATTATGATGCACAGCATCAAATATGCACTTGGAGGATACTTTAAGGCACAATTTAAAATTGAAATCTGGATTTATTTGTTGATGGTAATCGGATTGATGATTTTACAGATTAATTATGCGCCGCTCATTGCTTTTGGTATGGCAGTGCTGGATTTTTTTCCATTTTTTGGAACGGGCGCTGTGCTTGCACCGTGGGCTATTGTAAAGTTTTTAAGTGCTGATTATAAAATGGCAATTGGACTTTTGATTATATGGGCAGTGGGACAGCTTGTGCGTCAGATTATACAGCCAAAATATGTTGGGGATTCTATCGGTATGCCTGCAGTACCAACTTTATTTTTGCTGTTTATTGGATATAAAGTAAAAGGTGTCATAGGTATGCTTTTGGCAGTACCGATTGCTATTGTAGTACTTGATATGTACAAAGCAGGTGTGTTTGACACCACTCAAAATAGTATAAAGATTTTGTTAATGGGGATAAATAAGTTTAGGAAGCTGGAGAAAGAAGATTTGGCAGATATCAAGCGGAAGGAATAGAGAATGTGAGAAACTTTAAAGTTATACTGCAATACGAGGGAACCAAATATCAGGGATGGCAGCGGCAGGATACAACCAATAACACGCTGCAGGGAAAATTGGAGGCTCTTCTTACAAAAATGTGTGGACATAACGTGGAAGTACATGCTTCTGGACGCACCGATGCAGGCGTGCATGCGTTGGGGCAGACTGCAAATTTTCATCTTAATACACAGATGACTCCCGAAGAAATTATGAATTATATGAACCGGTATTTACCCGAAGATGTTGCGGTTATTTCGATTGAAGAAGTTGGGGAACGATTTCACAGCAGATTGAATGCAAAAGGAAAAACATATGTGTATCGTGTCTTAAATACCGATGTTCCACATATATTTGATAGAAGATATGTATATGTCTTTCCTGAGAAGTTAGATATTATGGCAATGCAAAAGGCGGCAACGTATCTTACGGGTACGCACGATTTTAAAGCATTTACCTCAAATCGCAGAATGAAAAAGTCTTCTGTGAGGACAATTACATCAATTCGCATTGAAGCTATTCAGGATGAAATCCGTTTTACATATGAGGGCAATGGATTTTTGTACCATATGGTTCGTATTCTGACAGGAACCTTATTAGAGGTAGGAACAGGAGAGCGGAAACCAGAAGAAATGCTAACGATTCTGGAATCAGGACAGAGAGAAAATGCAGGTCCGCTTGTGCCAGCCAAAGGACTTACTTTAGTTGAGGTTAGGTATTCATAGTGAATAAAAAGATAAATAAAATGAGAAGTAATCAGATAGATAGCCACACGAGACAGAAGCATTTGCTGAGAGCAATTCTGGCAGTTTATGTATTGCTGATGATACGTCTGGTAGTGTTTAAATATCCTATGGAGGAATTGCAGCAGATAGCAGCGGCGTGGGATAAGGCGGTTGTGTTAGAGGGATTGGATACTGCAAACTTTACACCGTTTAAGACAATAAAGATGTATATTCGATATTACAATCGCTTAAATAGTTTTGAAAATTTATTTGGGAATATACTCGTGTTTATTCCATTTGGATTTTTACTTCCATATGCGTTTCATAAGTTAAAAAATGTGCTATACACATTTGGAATAACTTTGTTATTTGTTTCGGGAATTGAGGTGTTTCAGCTTTTTAGCGCGTTTGGAGCTTTTGATGTAGATGATTTTATTCTGAATTGTTTTGGAAGTATCTTGGGTTATATGATTGCATGTTGTTGTCAAACCATACAAAAAAATACGAGTAAACTATATTGATGATACAGAAAGATATTTTATGATGATACAGAAAGATGTTTTAGCGATTGCTTTTTTGTAATTTATAAGGTAAAATAAAACTGGTAGGCAAAGAGTACCATAACAAGAAAGTATCTTTTAGAATGAAGGAGATCGCATATGAATATATCAGCAATTTCATTTCAGCCATATATTTATACGTTTAATAGAATTAGTGCAGCGAGCATGAATCGGATTCAGCCAATTGCAGATGATACAGCAAAGAGCCATATGGACTTTAGTGGTCTGACTGGTGAGAATGAAAATCCTTTGCGTATGGGAGAATCAAAGAATTTTATGGATATTCTTTCGAGTCAGATGGCAATGAGTCATCGTAATGAAGCAAGAATTTTCCAGACTTCAGAAGCTGTGGAAGCAATGGATGTATTTAAAGATCAGAAGGCATTTGAGATTCCACAGGTAGAGATGCCGCTTCCGGCAGATGATATGGCAAATCCAGTGGATGATATGATTGTTGGCGCAATTTAAGAATAGTAAAGTTATGATAGTATATGAGAAAAATCCCGGCTGAATCAGTCGGGATTTTGTTGTGCGATTAAATATTGTATAAATTTTTTTGCTGGCATTGGCTTGGCAAAATAGAATCCTTGCAAATATTCAATGCCCAGTGAAGTTAAGAAATCTGCCTGGTCATATGTTTCAACTCCTTCTGCAACAATATGCATGCCGAGTTTTTGAATCATAGCAACAGTGCTTTCAAATGCAATGCTTGCACGACTATTTTCAAAAGAAGACCATACCATACTTTTATCTAACTTAATCATATGGAATGGAAGTTCCATAATGTATGCAACATTGGAATAACCAGTACCGTAATCATCCAAAGAGAAGGTGACAGCGGAATTTACCAAAGTGTTCATATTAATCTGAAGCATTTTAGGAGAATCAGAAGCGGCTGTTTCTGTAATCTCAAGATTAATTTGGGATGGTGAAAGACCATATTCTTCTGTTAATTGTAAGATGTATTCTGCCATATTTAACTGCATGCACTGGATAACTGAGAGATTAATTTCAATAAACTGGATATCGTATTGTGGTAAGTTATTTTCCTTAATAAATTGACATACAGAATGCAGAACAAAGTCACCAATTTCAATAATCATGCCAGTTTCTTCCGCAATCGGGATGAATTCATCCGGTGGAATAAAACCTAATATGGGATCATTTAATCGTAACAAGGCTTCCGCTGATACAATCCTTTGATCTTTCGTCGAGAAAATAGGCTGATAATACACTTCAAAAGTACGACATTTAATTGCACGTTGGAGTGCTAGCTCTACCTGCGTGCGACGTTCAGAAAAATTCAAGTTTAAGTCTTTGGCATATATAATTTCATTGTTATATGCTGTCTTTTTATTTTCCAAAAGCTCGATACAAGATGAGATATAAGCAAGTTTATCTGTATCTTCAGGACATTGCATATAGCAGATAATGCCATTTAGAAAAACATCGGTAACCCCGTAGCGGAATGGTTCTGCTAAACGCTCTTTAACCTGCATTAGGAAAGCGGGAACTGTAATAGAATGTTTTTGCGGCAGTATTAGTGCAAATGTTCTCTCTGTTACATGATAAATTGAAATCATGGAAGAGAGCTGCTGCAAATAGGAAGCAAACATTTTTAAAATACGTTTGGTATATGGAGAACCAAAAATCTGATGATTTAATGATTTGTAATCTAACGTAATAAAAATGATTTCAAATTTTGTCTGTGTCTTCAAACGAAGTTTACATGCATGCAAAAAGGCATGCTGGTTAAATAATCCAGTGGTGGAATCGAGAGATTCTTCTGGACGTTCTATTTTTAGGTAAATTAACAGCAGACAAAGGGAGATACCGTATTTGCTTAAGGCAAGTGAAGGTATTATGTGCTGAATTATGACTGGAAGTACTGAAAAAATAACAAAGCCATAAAGTGACACACGTTTTGATAATTTTAATACATGGCGGAAATGATGCGCATAAATGCATGCATAACATAAATATCCTAAGGAGACAAGGTGAAATACAGGCATGAATGGTCCACGGTGAAAAATACAGTTTTCGTCGATATAGAACAGACAGCCTTTCCAGGGTGATAACAGAATCAAAAGGGTAGGAATTACAAGTGGCAGCTTTAATAGGAAAGAAGTCCTTGTAGAAAAAGCAACACTTGTCAATGCTGTACTGTAGCATGCAAATAAATAAGGAATGATACTGTGTGTCACATAGAAGAAAAATGCACATAATATGAGCATAATACGTACTAATATACCCTGACTGGCATGGGCAAAAAGAAGATACATTACAATACCTAATATAATCGTCATTAGGTGAAGTAGTAGCATCTTGCGGTAGGTTTTATTCTGTTTGGCTAATGTAACATTTTTGTATTTGCGCAGATATAGTATAAAAATAATAGAGGTTAGTAACAATGCGCAATAATTGTAACTCATATTGTAATTCATGATAGCCTGCGATCCTTACATAAAATGGAAATTATCAAAGACAATATAATGATCAAAGACAATATAATTATCAAAGACAATATAATTATCAAAGATAATATGATTATAGCATTTTTGTAAGTGACTCACAATAGGGATTTTGGACTTGACTATATACCCCTCGGGGGTATATAGTGGTAGAGTGTATAAAGTGGAAAGGGATAGGTTATGAAGCATGAGAGAAGAAGTATATATTATAGAAGGAATGTCGTGTGCAGCATGCAGTAGTGCAGTAGAACGCGTAACTAGAAAGTTAGAAGGTGTGGAACGAAGCGATGTCAATCTGACAACAGAACGGATGAACATTTTGTATGATGAGACCAAAGTTGATGCTGATACTATTATGAAAAAGGTAGAAAAAGCTGGATTTGGTATCCGGGCGGAAGAAATCAAAAAGCCTTTGCAGGCGGCAGAGCAAATAACACAGAAGAAAGATACAATCAGCAGTATCAAAGGGGGACAAGCATCAGGCGGACCCGGATATAGCAAAAGGCAAATGATTGGCGCTATAGTAACAACCGTTATTTTATTGTATATATCTATGGGGCAGATGATGCCAGTACCATTGCCGGTACCGGATGTGATTGATATGCATATAGCACCAACTAATTTTGCGTTAACACAACTTTTGTTGACAATTCCCGTTCTCTATTTTGGACGCAAATTTTTTACTGGTGGCTGCAAGGCATTATGGCATCGTAATCCGAATATGGATTCGCTCGTAGCGATTGGAAGTGGAAGTTCTTTTTTGTACAGCTTGTTTTTGACATATCAGATACCGTTTGATGAAAGTTATGTACATCAGTTGTACTATGAAGCAGCGGCGGTTGTGATTACTTTTATTATGATAGGTAAATATTTAGAAAGTAATAGTAAAAAGAAAACAAAGGGTGCAATTGAAAAATTAATGAAGCTTGCACCAGATACAGCAGTGCTTGTAGAGAATGGCAGTACAAGAGAAGTACCATCCACAACTTTAAAAGTAGGAGATATTGTTCTGATTAAACCAGGAGCCAGAATACCTGTAGATGGTATTGTAACGGAAGGAGAAAGCGGCGTGGACGAGTCCATGCTGACAGGGGAAAGTCTGCCAGTAGAGAAAACAGAAGGCAGCCAGGTAATTGGGGGCAGTGTGAATTATAACGGTATCTTATACGTGAAGGTAAATCGGACTGGTGAAGATACTACACTTTCTAAGATTATTCATATTGTCGAGGAAGCACAAGGTAAAAAAGCACCGATTTCAAAAATTGCGGATAAAATAGCAGGTGTTTTTGTACCAACTGTTATTGTAATTGCAATTGTTGCTTCTATAGTGTGGGTACTGCTTGGCTATGATATGGCATTTGTACTTCGTATTTTCACAGCAGTACTTGTGATTGCGTGTCCATGTGCGCTAGGTCTGGCTACCCCAACGGCAATTATGGTAGGGACAGGATTAGGTGCAGCCAATGGTATTTTAATCAGAAGTGGTGAAGCGTTAGAAACAACACATAAAGTGGATGTTGTTGTACTGGATAAAACAGGTACGATTACGGAGGGAAGACCGCAGGTAGTAGAGGTACTTGCTTCTAACATGCAGGAAAAAGAGTTGCTTGCTGTAGCAGCGGCAGTTGAGAGTGTGTCGGACCATCCGCTTGCTAAAGCCATTGTAGAAGAGGCAGGGAAACAAATGCTTGCTTACCAGTCTGAGATTGCACAGTTTGAAAATCTTTCAGGACTTGGTATCAAAGCGCTACTGAAGGATGGCAGAAGTATCTGGGTAGGAAATCAAAAATTATTACACAACAATAATATAACAACTGATATTTATAAAGAAAAAATAGAAGATCTCTCTGCCAAAGGGCAGACCCCGATGTATGTTGTAATCGATGGTTGTGTGGAAGGGATCATTAGCGTGGCAGATGCTGTTAAAGAAACTAGTATAGAAGCAATCGATAAGATGAAACAGTTGGGGATTACTGTGTATATGCTAACTGGTGATAATAAACGTGCAGCAGAGCATATAGGCGCGCTTGTGCATGCGGATAAGGTGATTGCTGAAGTATTGCCAGAAGATAAGGCCAATGTCATTGCTGACTTACAGGCAAATGGCAAAAGGGTTATGATGGTAGGAGATGGTATTAATGATGCGCCGGCACTTGTACAGGCTGATGTAGGTGTAGCCATTGGCAGTGGCAGTGATATTGCAATTGAATCAGGCGATATCGTGTTGATGAAGTCAGATTTGCAGGATGTCTATAAAGCAATCAGACTGAGTCGTTATACAATCCGGAATATAAAACAAAATCTCTTCTGGGCATTTTGCTATAATACGATAGGAATACCGATTGCAGCAGGTGTATTGTATCCAATGAGTGGCATACTGCTGAGCCCTATGTTTGCAGGTCTTGCCATGTCATTAAGTTCGGTATGTGTTGTAACGAATGCACTCAGCCTTAGGAGGAAAAAGCTATGACAGAAATATCATGTGATTGTAAGAAGAAGCAGCGTACTGCAGAGGACCAGAAAAATCTGATTCATCGGTTAAATCGTATTGAAGGTCAGATTCGCGGCATCAAAGGGATGGTAGAAGATGGTGCATACTGTGTAGATATTCTGACACAGATATCTGCTGTACAGGCTGCATTAAACGGATTTAATAAAGTATTGTTAAGTGACCACATCAAAACATGTGTGGTAGATGACATTAAAGCGGGGAAAGAGGAAGTGATTGATGAACTTTTAGTAACCTTGCAAAAAATTATGAAATAGGTAATGCGGTTATTATAATCCGTCATTGCAGTATTATGTGAAGAAAGGAGAAGTTCCATGACAACATTAAAAGTACAAGATATGCACTGTAATAAGTGTGTAGAAAGAATTAGTAAGGCACTAGATGATGCAAAACTGACTTATACAGTATCTCTGGATGATAAGACAGTGACAATTGATGGCTGTGAACATTGTGTGAAAACAGCAATTGCAGAGTTAGATGATCTTGGATTCGAGGCGGTTATCCAGGCATAAGAAAAGGGCGTGTTGCAAACTCATCTTACAGAAAATATGCAACACGTCCTTTTTTTGTCCAATAAGTCGGCTCGTGAAACGTGCCGGCGTTTGGTTGGTCTATTTATTTTAATTGTGTAATACGTGCTTTTTGTAATGCTTTTGTAATCAGTGCTACCAGAATTGCAGCAACAATTGCTTCTGGGACACCATTGATGCCGATGATAGAAAGAATAAATCCATAAACAGCTTCTACGGCAACACCATTTGCACTAGCGTAAGCATCTTTGAAAAATAGAAAAATTAAGTTCATGACAAGCAATGTATTGGTTAATGCACCACTCATCCCGGCAATGCCAAGTGATAAAAGATTGCCACCTTCATTTTTCTTAGCAAGTTTATGTAATGCTTTGTATACAAAGAATGGGACAACACCGACTAAAATACGTGGTATAAAGCAGATAATTACGCTGCCAATGCCGCCTTCTACTTCTCCTAGTGAATAAAATGGAGAAAAGACAAAAGATGTAACGGTCGGATTTATCGTGTTATTAATCAAACTTGTAAGTCCGAAAACAAAGCCAAGAAAGGCACCTTTTTTAGGACCTAATGTGATAGATGCGATAATGACCGGTATGTGGATAATCGTTGCTCTTGTAAAACCAAGAGGGATGTATCCAAGAAATGGGGTAAAGGCAAGGATAATAATCAGTGCCGCGAACAGTGCAGTCTGTACCATGCCCAGTGTCTGTGACTTATTGTCACGTGCTGTGTTTGTGTTATTCATTTTTAATCCTCCTTGTTATTATTCCCTAAAAGGGATACAATACGGCGTAAGTATAACACGGAGAAAAATAAAAAACAATATAAAAAGCAACAGAAAAAGGAATATAGATGTTTGCAAGGATATAAAAAAATGATATAATCCAGTAGAGTTTAAGGAGCATAAAGAGGATATCTGATAAAATAATATTGGTAAAAGGAAGGTAGTCCTATGTTAAAAGGGAAAACAGTTGTATTAGGAGTGACAGGCAGCATAGCTGCTTACAAAATTGCGAATCTGGCAAGTATGTTAGTCAAATTGCATGCGGATGTACAGGTGATTATGACGCAGAATGCAACGAATTTTATTCATCCAATTACATTTGAAACATTGACAGGCAATAAATGTCTGGTGGATACTTTTGACAGAAATTTTCAGTATAATGTAGAGCATGTGGCACTTGCAAAGCGGGCAGATGTTGTTATGATTGCCCCAGCAACAGCAAATGTTATTGCAAAAATGACGTATGGCCTTGCGGATGATATGTTGACTACAACGGTACTGGCATGTAAATGCAAGAAAATTGTAGCGCCGGCAATGAATACTCAGATGTATCAGAATCCGATTGTCCAGAAAAACATGAATATGTTGATAGAAATGGGATTTGAAGTGATTCAGCCTGCAGTTGGTATGCTTGCATGTGGTGATATTGGAGAAGGAAAACTGCCAACAGAGCAGGAATTGTTAGAATATATTTTGAAAGAAATTGCGTGTCAGAAGGATATGACAGGCGTGAATGTACTTGTGACAGCTGGTCCAACAAGGGAAGCTATTGATCCAGTAAGATATATTACAAATCATTCTACAGGTAAGATGGGGTATGCGATTGCGCGTGCTTGTATGCTACGTGGAGCCAATGTGACACTTGTGTCAGGACAAACAGATATTACACCGCCGCCATTTGTAGAGGTGGTATCTGTGGTTAGTGCAAAAGATATGTTTGAAGCTGTGACAAGCAGAGCAGACCAACAGGATATTATCATTAAGGCAGCAGCGGTAGCGGATTACAGACCAGCAGTTGTCAGTGATGAAAAAGTAAAAAAAGCAGATGGTGAACTATCAATTGGCTTAGAACGTACTGATGATATTTTGAAATATCTGGGCGAACATAAAAAAGAGGGTCAGTTTTTATGCGGTTTTTCTATGGAAACACAAAATATGTTAGAAAATTCACGAGCAAAGCTTGAGAAAAAGAATCTTGATATGATAGCTGCAAATAACCTAAAGCAGAATGGCGCGGGTTTTGGAACAGACACTAATATTATTACAATTATTACAAAGGATGCAGAATTACAGCTTGAGAAAATGTCCAAAGAGGAAGTCGCGCATAGAATTCTAGATGAAATTCAGGCAAAGAGGAAATAGGATGTACACTTTGGAGGATAAAAAGTTTCGTCAAATTGTATATTGACATTTCATATATGGAAAATTATAATGAAGTTCCTTTCTAAAAAGATTCTTAAAAGAATGTATGGGAGGAACTTCTTCTAGTTTTCCGATGCAATATAAATGTTCGTTACATAAAAGCGCAGAGCATATAGGAACTATGTTTTGTAAAGACAGATACAATGTCTCAAATTCTATTTTAATTCTAAAAATCTGCTAGATTCTTAGCAAATTTACCAATCAATTTATTGCAATACCATTTTAAGAAAAGAACTATGTTTGATGCAGTGTCGGAGATAATAACCAAGTAAGTTTTTCATTATTATTCTTTTTGGAATTTTTCTGGGAAGTGAATGAATTCTAAGGAGGAATGTGAATGAAAAAAATGAGGAGAGGATTATTATTATACTGTTGTCTAAGTATAGTAGGAACGCTATTGCTACCTATATCGGTATGTGCCAAAGAGGTTACTGTGCCACTCTATCATATGCATCTAGGAAGTCCAGAGGCAAAAGGAGGCTGCTATACGAAAGGGATTACTAGCACAGAAACATATACTTATGAAGATACGCATGGTCATGTGATTGATGCTAGTGGTGTATGTGTATGTGGTAATATAAGTACTCCAGGCTCTCTATGTCAGAGAATTGTGACCAAAACAGGCACAAGAGAAGTAGTAACAAAGTATATTGCAGCATGTGGAATGAGTGAGGATGCACAGATAGGCACACTTTCCTTAAAGACAAGTCAGGATATATGGTCAAAGCAGGTAGAGATTGTGGCATCATGTACAGCGTCACATGAGTCGTTTACTTTAGCAATGAAACCCTATATATGGAATGGCGGTAGTCCAACACATGAGAATAAGTATATAGTGAATGAAAATGGTACGTATTCGTTAGAATTATTGAATCAGGAGAATGAGAGATACTCTAGGGGAGCAATCATTAGAATCCATAATATTGATCATCAGGCTCCGACAATGGATAATTACAAACTTTTTCCAGATGAATGGACAAATGATGCAGTTCGGATAGAAATTACAGGTGCAATGGATCGACAAGAAGATGGAAGTAGTGGGTCTGGATTGGCTACAGAGCCTTTTTTATGGCAAGGAATGTCCCAGTGGACGGCAGAAGGGTATACAGTAGAGGAGAATGGAACAGTTTGGGTCCAAATCAGGGATCGACTTGGAAATAGTAGGGAAGAAAAAGTGACAGTACGGAATATTGATAAGACGGCACCTGTGATAAAAAAAGTCATGCTATCAGACCAAACAAATGCAAAAAGTGTCAATGTTTGCATTGTTGCTGAGGATTTGCAGCCGGATACAAGTCAGGGATGTGGTTTGCATGAGGAGGCATATTCGTGGGATGGTGGTAAGACCTGGCAAAGTAGTGGTTATTATGAAATTGTACAAAACGGAAGTTATACAGTGCAGGTAAGAGATGCATTGGGGAATGTACAAGAAGAAAGCATTACAGTGAATAATATTGATTGTACGGGTCCGGATGTCTCATATGCAAATTTACCAACAGCGTGTACCAATCAGGATGTGACGGTGGAGATAGCTGCTTTGGATAAAAACGAATATGGTACGAGAGGAATAGGGTTACATAATACACCTGTTTCGTGGGATGAAGGAGAAACGTGGGGAAATGATACTTCTTATGTAATGCAGGAAAACGGAACAAAGACGGTTTGGGTAAGGGATGCGAATCAAAATATAACCAAACAGGAGGTAGCAGTTGCAAATATTGATAAAGTAGCACCAACAATAGAACTAGAAGCGGAGCAAATGCAATGGTTGGAAGGAGAAACAGAGCAAATTGTGCTCACCGTAACAGCTGCAGATACTGAATCTGGACTGGCAGAAAAAGCGTATTCTTGGGATAACGGAGAACATTGGCAATCAGATACTACATTTATGGCTATAGAACCAGGTGAATATCAGGTATCTGTGTGTGATAAGGCTGGAAATATAACTTCTTCAAGTATTACGATTGCCAATGTGGCGAAACCAACAGAGCCAAGCGAGCCAGAGGGACCAGCCAAACCAAGCGAGCCAGAGGAACCAGCCGAACCGAGCGAGCCAGAGGAACCAGCCGAACCGAGCGAGCCAGAGGAACCAGCCGAACCAAGTGAGCCAGAAGAGCCAACAGATCCAAGTGAGCCAGAGGAACCAAGCGAGCCAGTCGAGCCAAGTGAGCCAACAGAGCCAGAAGGGCCAGCCGAGCCAAGTGAGCCAACAGAGCCAGAAGGGCCAGCCGAGCCAAGTGAGCCAACAGAGCCAGAAGGGCCAGCTGAGCCAACAGAGCCAGAAGAGCCAGCCGAGCCAACAGAGCCAGAAGAGCCAGCTGAGCCAACTGAGCCAAGCGAGCCAGAGGAACCAAGCGAATCAGCCGGGCCAAGTGAGCCAGCCGAGCCAACTGAACCAAGTGAGCCAGCAGAACCAGAAAAGCCAGAGAAACCGAAAGAGTCGGAAAAACCATCTGGAGGAGAAAGTGGAGATGATGGACCTGCTGGAACAGAAGCAGGAGAAGACCTTCCGGAAGAAGAACATCCTCTTTTATCTCTGATTCCCATTGAATTGCCTGCAATGCCTTCGCGTATTATAGGAAAAACTACGGAATCACTTTTGGCAAAACATCATGAAGGGCAGGAAAGTGATGTTAAGGAAGATAGTACTGCAAGTCAGACTACTATTATAAAAGAAGCCGTCAGCAAAAAAGTAAATGCCATAGAGGAGGATGTAAAACAGGACGTAGTAGGAGGGGAGAAAACAGAATCATCGAAAAGGAAAGTAACAGGAAGCAAGCCACAAACTGTAATTGCTGTTTGTGGAAGTGGCATAATATTTGTAGGAATTTGCGCAATCATTGCGATTTTGTTGCTGATATCTGTAGAACTTCGGACTTTGGATATACAGGGCAATGAAGTGATTCTGGGAAGATGTTTTGTGTATAAGCGGAAAGAGGGCTGGTATGTATTCATATCAAGAGAGATGTATGAAGAAAGCGAAACAGGAGAATTCAAATTCATATTCAGAGATAGCTTTGTAGTAAGAGAAAAGGGAAGTCCGCTGTTTGCAATCTGTCAGAAGAAAAGAGTAAAATTGGTCGTTCGACAAGGTATCCAGTTTCATATCGCAGGAATATAGAAGAGGCACATAAAAATGGAACGAGGTAAACTGGAAATTTAGTTTATAGTCTATAGTTGTATCAAAATCTTAAAAGGTATTGACATTTGAACAAAAAGTGATAACATGAACATATGAACAATTACTCATATGTTCATGTTTTGTTATATGAATAACTCATTAAGAATGAAAGGAGGCATAAAATGGAACACGGACATGGAGAGGAAGTCGAAAGATGCGAATGCACACATGTACATGAGGAAGTTGTCAAAGATGTAACGGCACATATGCCAGATGACGAGAAAATCTATGATTTGGCTGACTTTTTTAAGGTGTTTGGAGATTCTACAAGAATTAAGATTTTGTATGTATTGTTGTGTTCTGAGATGTGCGTGTGTGATTTGGCGGAAACATTGCATATGACGCAGTCAGCAATTTCACATCAGCTTCGCGTATTAAAGCAGATGGCGCTTGTAAAAAATAGAAGAGAAGGAAAAACGATTTATTATTCGTTATCTGATTCGCATATTTCAACGATTCTAAATCAGGGATTAGAGCATATAGAAGAATAATACCTGGCAGAGTAAATTTGAAAGAAAATGATAGACCAATAAAACAGAGAGCAATTTAAAAATGCAATATATAGAAATGCAATAATCAAAATAGAAAGGAAAGATGAAAGATGCAGAAAAAATTTATTTTAGAGGATTTGGATTGTGCACATTGTGCAGGGTTAATGGAGGAAAAAATTGCAGCACTCGAAGGTGTCAAAAAATGTACGGTTACTTTTTTAACACGAAAAATGGTGTTAGATATTGAAGACGGTAAAGAGGCAGAAGTCATTAAGGAAGCAAAGAAAATTATTAAAAAGTTAGAGCCGGATGTTGAAGTTGTAGAGAAATAGAACGTGAAGGAGTGCTTAGGAAAGGCATGGTTGCTTTATGAGTAAAAAGTTTAAAAAGAGATTGTATCGCGTATTATCTGGTGCAGTTATATATGTGATTGCTGTGGTTTTATCTAAAATTGCAGTTTATCTGCATCCTGCAATCATACTTGCAGTGTTTTTAGCGGCTTATTTTGTAATAGGCGGTGATGTTGTAAGAAAGGCGCTTCGTAATATTGGGCACGGACGTGTTTTTGATGAAAATTTTCTTATGATGTTAGCTACGGTTGGCGCTTTTTTTGTTGGAGACTATCCAGAAGCAGTGGCAGTTATGTTATTCTATCAGGTTGGTGAATTGTTCCAGTCTTATGCAGTAAACAAATCCCGCAAGTCGATTACGGACTTGATGGATATTCGTCCGGATTTTGCCAATGTACTTAGAAATGGTGAATATGAAGAAGTAGAGCCAGATGAAGTTGAGGTTGGGGAAACCATTAGGATTAAGCCAGGTGAGAGAATTCCGCTTGACGGTAAGGTTATCAAAGGAAATACAACTTTAGATACAATGGCATTGACAGGGGAAAGTGTACCAAGAGAAGTTCTGACAGGTGAAAGTGTGATTAGTGGTTGCATTAACCTGACCGGAGTGATTGAAGTAGTAGTAGAGAAACCATTTGGTGAATCAACAGTCAGCAAGATTTTAGACCTTGTAGAGAATGCGAGTAACAAAAAAGCGGAAGCAGAAAACTTTATCTCTAAATTCGCAAGATACTATACACCAATAGTTGTTATTTGTGCATTTCTGTTAGCAGTAATTCCACCGATTTTTGTGGGAAATTGGACCGAGTGGGTTTACCGTGCATTGACATTCCTTGTGATATCTTGTCCATGCGCGCTTGTGATTTCCATTCCACTTAGTTTTTTTGGAGGTATCGGTGGAGCTGGTAGAAGCGGTATTCTCATCAAAGGCGGTAATTATCTGGAAGCATTGTCAGAGACAGAAATTGTTGTGATGGATAAAACAGGAACGTTAACAAAAGGGGTATTCAAAGTCTGCGATATCGTTCCTGACATGCATAATGACAAAGATGTCGTTAGTAAAGATGAATTACTAGAAATTGCTGCATATGTTGAAAGCTTTTCAAATCACCCAATTTCTAAGTCTTTGCAGAAATTATATGACGATACTGTCAAAAAAGAGATTGACCAGTCCAGACTATCGGATGCAGAGGAAACGGCGGGTTATGGAGTCAGTGCAGTATTAGATGGTGAGCGAATTTATGCAGGTAATTACAAACTAATGGATCAATTAGGTATTAGCTGTGCCAAAGTAACAGAAATTGGTACGGTAGTGCATATTGCAAGAGAGCATACGTATCTAGGATATATTATGATTGCAGATGAGCTGAAAGAAGATGCACAAGAGGCCATCCGCTTAATGCAAAAAGCAGGCGTAAAAAGAATTGTGATGTTAACTGGAGACAGACAAGAAGCTGCTGACTATACAGCAAAACAGCTCGGTATCAGTGAAGTACATGCACAGCTATTACCAGATGGCAAATTGGAAAAAGTAGAAGAGTTGTTTGCTTCTGTATCAGAACATGGTAAACTAGTATTCGTAGGTGATGGCATGAATGATGCGCCAGTCTTGGCAAGGGCGGATATTGGTGTTGCAATGGGCGGACTTGGTTCTGATGCAGCCATTGAGGCGGCAGATATTGTTATTATGACGGATGAGCCATCAAAGATTGCAAAAGCAATGCAGATATCAAGAAAAACACTGCGTATTGTAAAGCAAAATATTGTATTTGCAATTGGTATCAAAGTGTTTGTACTGCTTTTAGCAGCCATTGGTATGGCAAGTATGTGGGCAGCAGTATTTGCAGATGTCGGGGTTGCAGTTATTGCAATTTTAAATGCGATGAGAGCTTTAAATAGTAAAGACTGATAGTTAGGTGATGCATATGCAACATGCATTTAGTGTTATGTTAACTAAAGAAGAAATAGAACAATTAGCAGGTCGGTATCATTTTACAGATGCCGACCTATTTCAGATTCAGGGGATATACAAAGAAGTAGAGCGCATACTTGCACCAACGCTATACTATAGGGTGTTTACCAAAGAAAATGGTCTTTGCTTTATCAATTATGATACCTATGCTGTTTGTGTAGTAACTTTAGGAAAAGAGATAGATGAATTGCAGTACCATTATAGTATGAAAGAACGGATAGCGGATGCCTATATTGTAGAATGTCTGGGAATGGAGTTATTAAGTAAGGCATATCAATATGTGGCAGAAATATTATGGCAGGAGACCGGACTTTGGGCAGGGAAGTATGATTTTCTGGGAGAGCAATTTTCATTGGAGTGGATGCAGGAGATTTTTGACAGCCTTTTACAACGTGAGGTGACTTATAATAAAGCGTATATGCTGACACCAAAGAAAAGCGTTGTTTATATAACACAGCTTACGAAAAAGCGGCAAAGCAGTAGTTGTCATATTTGTAGCAATTGTACAAATGTGACTTGTCAAAACAGGATAGTGGAAGAGCAGGGAGAGAAAGATAAAGACACTGCGTCAGAGAAGCATATAAATTATAGTTATGGGTATCAGAGGATTTTCGGTAAACATATGCCAGGGAATGGAGGAAAGCATGAGCAATAATACGAAAGGATTGATTCACTTATATTGTGGAGATGGTAAAGGCAAGACAACGGCGGCTGTTGGCTTGACAGTCAGAGCTGTCGGAAGAGGAAAAAAGGTAGTGTTTGCCCAGTTTATGAAAGGAAGCGAAACCGGAGAAACAAACGTGTTATGTAAATTACAAAACGTTATCATGATACGAAATCAGAAAGACTTCGGATTTTATCAGCAAATGGCAGATGCAGAGAAACAGGAAATAACGCAAATGCACAATGATACACTAAGTCAAATTGAGGAGTTCATAAAGTCAGGACAGTGTAATGTTTTGATTTTAGATGAGATTACGTATCCTTATGCATGGGATTTAATTGATAAACAGAAGGTAGAAAAACTATTTGCCAATAAACCGGAGACACTCGAAATTGTACTGACTGGGCGAAATCCGGCACCATATTTTATGGAATATGCGGATTATATTTCAGAAATACATGCAGTACGCCATCCTTATGAGAATGGTGTATTTGCCAGAGAGGGAATTGAATACTAATGAAGGAAGTAAGAAAACAGATTGTGGCGATGGCGGAGCCAGAATATCAGGAGTTTTCGGCAGGCCTTTTGCCAGGGACAGAAAATATACTTGGAGTAAGGCTTCCTAATTTGCGGAAGTTAGCCAAACAAATTGTAAAGTCGGATGGTAGCAGTTTACCTGACTGGAGAAGTTTTGAAAGGATGGAAACGTACTATTTTGAAGAAATTATGTTGCAGGGATTTGTGCTTGGTTATGTGAAGGTGTCGGGAAAAGCGGCATGTGAAGAACTACTTTCTTATATAGCAGCGTTTGTCCCAAAGATCGATAATTGGTCTGTATGTGACAGCTTTTGCAGCAGTTTGAAATTTACAAGGGAATATCAAGAGAGAGTATGGCAGTTTCTAAAACCATTTCTACATGCAGACAAGGAGTATGAAGTGCGGTTTGGTATTGTGATGCTCTTATTTTATTACATAGAAGATAAGTATATAGATGAAGTTCTGGATATACTGAAAAGCAGAAGGCATGAAGCATATTATGTAAAAATGGCGGTAGCATGGACTTTGTCCATGTGTTATGTAAAATATGAAAAGAAAGTAGAAGCAATATTGGCAGAAAAAGAACTTGATGAATTTACTCATAATAAGACAATTCAGAAAATATGTGAATCCAGACAGATTGAAGTTGAGAAGAAAAAGAAAATACGCCAGTTAAAGTTTGCATCATTATAAATTGGTATAAATGAAATAGCTTATGCTAAGAACATTCCTATTTCTAAAATTTCTGTAAACATATTGACATTTTAGTTCTAAGTGTTATATTGGTGATAGAACAAAACAAACAATAAGGAGTCGTGAAAGGGAGGTATCTGTATGAATATTTCAAAATTCACACAAAAGTCAATGCAGGCAGTAGAGAAGTGTGAAAAGCTTGCATATGAATATGGCAATCAAGAAATAGAACAGGAACATTTATTGTACGGCCTTCTGACAATAGAGGATAGCCTGATTCTGAAGATGATTGAGAAAATGGAAATCCACAAAGAACATTTTTTGCACCGTGCCGAAATGGCATTACAGAAGCGTGTCAAGGTGCAGGGTGGACAGATTTATGTTGGGAAAGATTTGAATAAGGTTTTAATCAGTGCCGAAGATGAAGCAAAGCAGATGGGAGATGAATATGTTTCTGTAGAGCATATTTTTCTTGCTATGTTAAAATATCCGAACAAAGAATTGAAAGAAATCTGCAAAGAATACGGTATTACAAGAGAGCGATTTTTACAGGCGCTTGCTACGGTAAGGGGGAATCAGAAGGTAACAAGTGATAATCCGGAAGCAACTTATGATACATTAGAAAAATACGGACAGGACCTTGTTGAAAAGGCAAGGAATCAGAAACTTGACCCAGTTATCGGCAGAGATGCAGAAATTCGTAATGTTATTCGCATTTTATCGAGAAAGACAAAGAACAATCCGGTTTTAATTGGTGAGCCTGGGGTAGGTAAAACTGCCGCAGTAGAAGGTTTGGCACAGCGTATTGTACGAGGAGATGTGCCACAGGGATTAAAGGATAAGAAAATCTTTGCTTTGGATATGGGGGCGCTTGTTGCAGGTGCCAAATACAGGGGGGAATTCGAGGAACGGTTAAAAGCAGTTCTGGAGGATGTGAAAAACAGCAATGGTCAGATTATTCTGTTTATTGATGAATTGCATACGATTGTAGGAGCGGGCAAGACAGACGGCGCATTAGATGCGGGCAATATGCTAAAGCCAATGCTTGCCAGAGGTGAGTTACATTGTATTGGCGCAACTACACTGGATGAGTATAGGCAATACATTGAAAAGGATGCTGCACTGGAGCGAAGATTCCAGCCGGTTATGGTGGATGAACCGACTGTAGAAGATACTATTTCTATTTTACGTGGGCTAAAAGAACGTTATGAAGTATATCATGGTGTTAAAATTATGGACAATGCGCTTGTGAGTGCTGCAGTGCTGTCAAACCGCTATATCACAGATAGATTTCTGCCGGATAAGGCAATTGACCTTGTGGATGAGGCATGTGCATTGATTAAGACTGAACTGGATTCCATGCCGACAGAACTGGATGAATTGCAGCGTCGTGTTATGCAGATGGAAATCGAAGAAGCTGCATTAAAAAAAGAAGATGACAGATTAAGTCAGGAAAGACTTGCTGCATTACAGAAGGAATTGGCAGAATTAAAGGAAGAATTCAATAATCGCAAAGCGCAGTGGGATAATGAAAAATCATCTGTAGAGCGCTTACAGAAGCTGCGCGAAGAAATAGAGACGATGAATAGCGAGATTCAGATTGCTCAGCGTGAAGGGGATTTGGAGAAGGCAGCAGAATTAAGTTATGGCAGACTTCCTGCACTCAAACAGCAGTTAGAGATAGAGGAAAACAAAGTAAAATCTTCAGAATTATCGCTTGTGCATGAAAGTGTATCTGATGAGGAAATTGCCAAGATTATTTCCAGATGGACAGGAATCCCGGTAGCTAAGCTAACTGAAAGTGAGAGGAACAAGACATTACATCTGGATGAAGAATTGCATAAAAGGGTCATTGGACAGGATGAAGGAGTTACCAAAGTAACGGAAGCAATTATCCGTTCCAAAGCAGGTATCAAAGACCCAAGTAAACCAATCGGGTCATTCCTTTTCTTAGGACCGACAGGTGTGGGAAAAACAGAACTTGCCAAAACACTGGCAGCAGCGTTGTTTGATGATGAGAATAATATTGTACGTATTGACATGAGTGAATATATGGAGAAATATGCAGTCTCCAGGCTGATAGGAGCGCCTCCAGGGTATGTTGGATATGAAGAAGGTGGTCAACTGACAGAAGCAGTCAGAAGAAAACCGTATTCGGTTGTGTTGTTTGATGAGATTGAGAAGGCGCATCCGGATGTATTCAATGTTTTGCTACAAGTGCTGGATGACGGTAGAATTACAGATTCACAGGGACGTACCGTAGATTTTAAAAATACCATTCTCATTATGACTTCCAATATTGGAGCAGGGTATTTATTAGAGGGCATAGAAGCAGATGGTAGTATCAAAGCAGAGGCAGAGGAAATGGTTTTGGCAGAGTTGCGCGCGCATTTTAGACCGGAATTCTTAAATCGTTTGGATGAAACCATCTTATTCAAGCCTTTGACGAAAGACAATATTGGCGGTATTATCCATTTGATTATTGCAGATTTGAACAAACGTCTTTCGGATAGAGAATTGAAAATAGAGTTGACGGAAGAAGCAGAGAAGTATATCGTAGAAAATGGATATGATCCTGTTTATGGTGCAAGACCATTAAAACGTTATATCCAGAAATATGTAGAAACATTGTCTGCTAAGCTGATTCTTGCAGATGCAGTAGGACAGGGAGATACGATTCTGATTTCTGTCAAAGAGGATGAACTGGTAGCAGAACGAAAATAATGATTCAAGGATTATGTAAACTAATGAGGCGGTGAAAGTATGATACCAAAAGAACCAGTGATGTTGTTGAGTTTTGTTAACTTAAAGCTGAGAGATTATTATTCTGATTTAGAAGCGTTATGCGATGACCTTGCAATAGAAGAATGTGTATTGACAGAGAAACTGGCAGTCATCGATTATCATTACGACAAGGAGAAAAATCAGTTTGTCTAACAAAGTACAGGTTACGATTGTAGCTGAAGCGGATGAAACAACAATATATCATAAGCAGGGAGAAAGACTGCTTGACACGTTAGTAAGCCAGGGCGGATACGTTCTGGCTTCTTGTGGTGGAAGAGGAACGTGTGGACAATGCGTGGTACAGTTCCTAGCAGGTATACCACTGCCATCCCATGCGGATAGAGCATACTTTAGCCCGGAGCAGCTGCGGAGCGGGTATAGACTTGCCTGTATGGCAAAGCCTATGGCAGATTGCAAGCTGAAAGTATGTTTTCAGAAACAAAAAAAGATGGAAATTGCACTTGATACAGCGAATGCAGCAGGATGGAGAAAAGATAGCGGAATGCTCCAATGCACAAAAGATATTGAGCATGCTGGCAAAGGAGCAGATGGTGGTAGGGTGACACGTTGCTTTATTGCGGTGGATCTTGGAACAACGACAATTGCAATGCAGCTTGTCAGTTTGGTGACAGGAGAAAAATTAGCAACATATGCGGTAGTCAATCCACAAAGAAGTTTTGGGACGGATGTCATTAGCCGAATAGATGCCTCGAATCATGGCAAACGAGAAGAATTATGTAAACTTGTTCGCCGAGCATTAGAAGCAGGAATTGTCAGTCTGATAGAGCAAGCAAAGAAGCAGTATCTGGATTGTGAAATAGATGTGATTAAGCATGGGGATAGGTTTTCTATTATACCAGAATATATGATTATCGCAGGTAATACTACAATGGGACATCTATTCATGGGATATGACACAACTTCTCTTGGGGTGCATCCGTTTGCACCAGTAAAGAAGGGATGGATAAAGACAAGATTAAAGGACACACCAACAATACTGATGCCAGGCATATCAGCGTTTGTAGGTGGGGATATTGTTTCTGGCATTTATGCGAGTGGTATAGCAGAAACAGAAGAGGTTAATTTGTTGATTGATTTGGGTACCAATGGAGAAATGGCAATCGGTAACCGACATAGAATTTTATGTACAGCGACAGCAGCAGGACCAGCCTTTGAGGGAAGGATAACGGGCGGTATTTTTGCAACGGATATAATTAAAATAACGGCTGATATGTTACGAAAAGGTGTAATGGATGAGACGGGGTTACTTGCAGAAACTTATTTTGAAGCAGGATATACGGTAAAGCTGGAAGAGAGCCTAACAGAAAATCCAAAGCTTTGCTTTACAGGCGAAAATATTAAAAAGCAGTCAGAAGAAATGCGTATTCAGCAGCAGGATATACGCGCTTTGCAAATGGCAAAAGCAGCTGTTTACGCAGGAGTTCAGATTTTGATAAAGCAGTATGGTATTCGTATTGACCAAATTAGTCATGTATATCTGGCAGGAGGTTTTGGAATGAAATTGCAGGTAGAAGATGCGGCGAGAATTGGTCTTTTTCCAGAAGAATTGCAGCATAAAATAGCGGTTGTTATGAATTCTTCGCTTAGAGGTGCCTGCATGTTTGGAATGCAGAAAAATTATGATGTGAAAGTCCGGGAGTATACAGTAACACAAGAGAAGGCAAAAGAGGCAATAGAATATATTTTGGCAGTGATGGAAGAAATCAATCTTGCAAAACAGCCAGAATTTGAAGATATATATATAGAAAATCTAAATTTTCCCGTACGATGAATAAAGAAATTTTGTGAGAAATAGTTTCTTAATGCAGGTGGCTTTTGGGTATTTTTGCAAATATTTGGCATATGATAGTAATAAGAAGAGTCTGATAAGAGGCAACATGGTGAAGGGTAGAAACGCAGAACATATTGCAAATCACCATAAATATAAAAGGTATAGAATTGGATGGAAAGAGTGCATAGTCATGGGGATAGTGGTGGCTGGTGCTCTTTTTGTATTATATAGGCCAAACGAGATTTATGTAAACTGCTTTGCGGATTTTGTCAATCAAGCAAATATTATGCGGGATGCATCATATCAGGCAGAGGTAATACAAGGAATTGTAAAAGAAAGCAAAGGAAAAATTGCGTTAACCTTTGATGATGGACCACATCCGCAGTATACGGAACAGTTACTAGATGGATTAAAAGATCGAGGAATTCGGGTAACTTTTTTTGTGACAGGAGAGCATGCAAAGCTGCATCCGGATGTTATTTTGCGGATGCAGGAGGAAGGACATCTGATTGGCAATCATACCTATAGCCATATGCAGCTAACAGAAGGAAATCGGGAAGAATTTAAAGAACAGCTTATCATAACAAATGAAATTATTACAGAGATTACGGGACAGGAGGTATTGTATGTGCGTCCGCCGTATGGCACATGGGATAAAACATTGGAAAGTGAACTGAATATGTTTCCTGTTATGTGGAGTGTAGACCCACTTGATTGGTGTTCGGATAATGTTTCTTGTATTACGCGTAAGGTAGTAAGTAAGGTGCAGGAAAATGATATTATTTTGATGCATGATTATTATGATTCCAGTGTAACTGCAGCACTTGCAATTGTAGATGAGCTTATGGCAGAGGGATATGAGTTTGTAACAGTGGAGGAGATATTGTTTGACTGAATGCTTTTTTACTCTCCTAGTGACGAATCTCTAAGAAAATGGTATGATAGGAGTGCATAAAATGCAGGAGGATATAAACTCATGGATTTGTTTGAGTATA
This sequence comes from Lachnospiraceae bacterium, assembly GCA_017472325.1. Lineage (GTDB taxonomy): Bacteria > Bacillota > Clostridia > Lachnospirales > Lachnospiraceae > RGIG4733. Next base: position 14,836 of record JAFUQM010000023.1, on the reverse strand, counting down.
TGAGAAACACAAATATGGAAAAAGAATCACCACTTGCGGCAAGATTACGTCCAGTGACACTGGATGAAGTTGTGGGACAGCAGCATATCATTGGTAAGGACAAGCTGCTGTATCGTGCTATCAAAGCAGATAAAATCAGTTCGATTATCTTTTATGGACCACCAGGAACTGGTAAGACAACACTTGCAAAGGTCATTGCCAATACAACGAGTGCGGAATTTACGCAGATCAACGCAACAGTGGCTGGTAAGAAGGATATGGAAGAGGTCGTAAATAAAGCCAAAGACTTGCAGGGGATGTATGGCAAGAAGACGATTCTGTTTATTGATGAGATTCATAGATTTAACAAAGGACAACAGGATTATTTGTTGCCGTTTGTAGAGGATGGCACAGTGATTTTGATAGGTGCGACAACTGAAAATCCTTATTTTGAAGTGAATAGTGCGTTGATTTCACGTTCTATTATATTTGAATTAAAGCCACTGGCTAAGGAAGATATCAAGCAACTTATTACCCGTGCTGTTTATGATAAAGATAAAGGTATGGGTGCTTATGATGCAGTCATGGAAGATGATGCATTGGAATTTTTGGCAGATATTTCAGGCGGAGATGCAAGACATGCTTTAAATGCAGTGGAACTGGGTATTATGACAACAGAACGAAGTGAGGATGGCAAAATTCACATCACACTAGAAGTTGCCAGTGAATGTATACAAAAGAGAGTTGTACGGTATGATAAAACGGGAGACAATCACTATGATACCATTTCTGCTTTTATCAAAAGTATGCGAGGGTCAGACCCTGATGCAGCAGTATATTATCTGGCAAGAATGCTATATGCGGGAGAAAGTGTCACTTTTATTGCCAGAAGAATCATGATATGCGCTTCAGAAGATGTGGGTAATGCAGATCCAATGGCACTGACTGTTGCAGTCAATGCGTCTCTTGCTGTAGAGCGTGTGGGCATGCCGGAAGCACAGATTATCTTATCGCAGGCGGCATCTTATGTGGCATGTGCACCAAAGAGTAACGCAGCAGTAGAAGCTATTTCACAGTCAATGGAGACGGTAAAGCAGACAGGAAATCTGCCAATTCCGCCACATTTACAGGATGCACACTATAAAGGAGCAGCGAAATTGGGACACGGAATTGGGTATAAGTATGCACATAATTTTCCGAACAATTATGTGAAACAACAGTATCTGCCATATGAATTAAATGGTAAGGAGTTTTACAAGCCGTCAGGAAACGGATATGAGCAGAAAATAAGAGAACATATGAAGCGAATTAAGCAGGAAGCCGAGCAGGAAGAAGAAAGTGTGTGAAAATAGAAAGGGATGGAAGATGAAAAAGGAAACAGAGCATAGGGTGATTATCATATCCTTTGATGCAGTCGGAAAAAGGGATCTGGCATTTTTGAAAACACTTCCTAATTTTGGAAAGTTTATGGAGCATGCAGCAATATGCCGTAATGTATCCAGCGTTTATCCGACGTTGACATATCCTGCCCACACATCCATCGTAACTGGAAAAAAACCAATGCATCATGGTATTGTAAATAATACGCAGTTACAACCAAATAGACCAACACCAGACTGGTTTTGGCAGAGAAAATATGTAAAAGGAACAACACTTTATGATGAAGCAATCAAAGCTGGATGGAAAACGGCGGCATTGCTTTGGCCTGTAACGGCGAAAAGTCGTATTCGGTACTGTATTCCAGAAGTGCTTGCAAACAGACCGTGGCAAACACAGGTGAGCGTTATGTTAACCAATTCATCTCCCGGTTATCTGATGGATATGTATAAAAGATTCGGACATATGGTAGATGGTGTCAGACAGCCGGCATTGGATAATTTTACCCATGCGTCAGCATTGTACACGATTCGCAAGCATAATCCTGATCTGATGCTAATACATCTGACGGATGTAGATACAAACAGACATATTTACGGAGTAGAGCATGAAAAAGTAGTACAGGCACTTATACGTCATGATAAGCGTCTGGGAGAAATCATGCAGGCACTGGAAGAAACGGGAGATATGTCCAAAACAACAGTGGTATTGTTAGGTGATCACTTTCAGTTGGATACGCATACAATTGTGTATTTTAATTATATGTTAAAAGAAAAAGGATATCTGTCAACAAAGGGTGATAAAATTACAGACTATAAAGTGATAGCCAAAAACTGTGATGGCTCTTGCTATATATACGTACATCCGAAATACAGAGAAGATGAAGCATTGTTATCAGAAGTGACACAGATGTTTACAACGTTGTCACCGGATGAAATATACGGTATTGAACGAATTTTTTCAGGAAAAGAGGCAGGAAAACTGGGCGCAGATGACAACTGTGTCATAATGATTGAGGCGAAGAAAGGATATTATTATTTGGATGAATTTGAAGTGCTGACAAGACCAGTCAAGGAAGAAAAGAAGCATAAAATGAGAGCTACGCATGGATACTTACCAGATAAGCCGGATTATAAAACCTTCTTTATGGCGACGGGATATGGAATTCAGGAACATGCAGAAGTAGAAGCCATGCAGTTATATGATGAAGGCCCAACGTTAGCAAAGCTGATGGGGTTAGAGCTTCCAGATATAGATGGCAGAATTGTAGAAGAAATATTATGTAACTAAAAGGTATCGGGAAATTTACCGTATTAAAACAGTTTTTCTGTTAAGTATTGGTAGATTTCCTGATTTTTTTTCTGCCAGTTATCACAAATGGTAGTGGCAATTTCTTCAATGGGAACATTTAGGCGGATGTTGATAAGCTCTACGCCCTTATCTAGTGCCTGCAATTCTGCTTCATATCCGCCAGCGGTAGATTTATAATAGTTTGCAACGATAGAAACTTCATTTCTAAGGTCAAATTCATTGTCTTTTAAATATTGGGAGATTTCTTCTTTGATTGCACCGCTAATACGGTTTTCAAAATAGTGCAGCGTATTGATGCCTTCTTCTGTAATTGCAAGGTGTGTGCGATTACGGATAGATTTTGCATCAATTAATCCTGCATCATTTAGTTCTGCAATTGCAGTCTGTAAGGTCAGGAAATTCGTATATTCACGTTCTAATATGAAATCACCAATCTGGGATTTGGTTAATGGAAATGCTACTCGATTTAGCATATACAGAACGATAAGTTTATACAATGTTAATGGATCCTGATTCATGATAAGTTCTCCCTTGAAAAGTCTGCCTCTGTCGCATCACAGAGTGCAGTGTATTTAATACATTTCTTTTGTTGCGGCTCCAAAGTGGAGCAATGAGTAAATCTTTCGGTCCGTCACCAGTGAGTCTGTGAATGACAATATCAGGTGACAGGTACTCTAGGCATGTGACAACAGTGTCAATATACTGTTCGAGTGTCATAACAGAAAATTCTTGCCTGTCATAAGCGTCTGCAAGGTCAGTGTTTTGGAGGACATGCAGAAGCTGCAGCTTAATGCCACACATAGGAAAGCGTCCGACCAGTTTCTGATTCAGATATTGGATGGTAGCTAACATATCTGCAACTGTTTCACCTGGTAGTCCGAGAATGACATGGACGATAACAGGAATGCTTCGGTTAGATAGTTCTGCCAGTGCATGTTCAAAACAGGATAGTTCATAGCCTCTGCGGATATATAGAGCAGTTCTTTCGTGGATTGTCTGCAGACCGAGTTCAATCCAGATGAATTTATCGGGATAACGTGTCTGCAAATCACTGAGCAGTGTCAGTACATCAACACCAAGACAGTCTGGTCTGGTTGCGATAGATATACCGCTAACAGAGGGCTCCTCAAGTGCTTGGATATATATTTCTTCCAGATAAGCAACAGGTGCATAAGTGTTTGTGTATGCTTGAAAATAGGCAATAAAACGGTCTCCTGTCTTTTTGGTATGAAAGAGCTCTTGCCCTTTTTGCAACTGTTCTTTCATACTCAGAACACTAGATGCAGGAATTCTTGCATAATTTTCTACAAGATGTTGTGTCTGGTCAATGGAAGAAACTGCAGTGCGTTTGATGGCAAATTCTCCACTTCCACCACGGCTGCAGAAAATACAGCCGCCTGTACCAAGTGTACCATCACGGTTTGGGCAAGTCATGCCAGCGTCCAGAGCAATTTTATATAATTTACTGCCAAATGTTTCTTTGCAGTAATAGTCAAAAGCGTAGTAGGGTTTCTCGCGAAACCGTTCATCATGAGATTTTTCTTGCAAATTTTGTGTCGTCATATTTCTATTTGATATGAGATTTTACCGCTTGGGCAACAACCTCAGCTACTTTTGGGTTGAAAGCTTCTGGCAATATATTATCTTCAGTCAATGCATCATCTGAGACAAGGCCTGCAATCGCAAGGGCAGCAGCTAATTTCATCTCTTCTGTAATCTGGGAAGCACGACCTTCTAAGGCACCTTTGAATATACCCGGGAATGCGACTACGTTATTGACCTGATTTGGGAAGTCGGAACGGCCTGTACCAACGACTCTGGCACCAGCAGCTTTTGCAACGTCAGGCATAATTTCTGGAACAGGATTTGCCATAGCAAAGAGGATGGCATCCTTGTTCATAGAAGCTACCATCTCAGGTGTCACAATGTTTGGAGCAGATACACCGACAAAAATGTCAGCGCCTTTTAATGCATCTGACAGGGAACCCGTTTCATTATTTGGGTTTGTCACTTCTGTCATTTTTTGCTGCATCCAGTTTAAACCTTCTGTATCTTTGGAGATAATGCCAACTTTATCACACATAATGACATTGGTGAAACCATATGTTAAAAGAAGTTTTGTAATGGCTACACCGGCACTTCCGGCACCATTGACAATAACTCTACAGTTTTCTTTTGTTTTTTTAACTACTTTTAATGCATTGATAATTCCAGCAAGTACGACGATAGCAGTACCGTGTTGGTCATCATGAAAAACTGGAATATCCAGAATTTCTTTTAAGCGTTCTTCAATTTCAAAGCAGCGAGGTGCACTGATATCTTCTAAGTTAATACCACCAAAGCCTGGAGCAAGGTAGGTTACAGCTTTGATAATTTCTTCTGTATCCTGTGTGTCGAGGCAGATAGGAACTGCATTGACATTACCGAATTCTTTGAATAATACCGCTTTCCCTTCCATAACAGGCATGGCAGCGTAAGGACCGATATTACCAAGTCCTAGTACGGCACTGCCATCAGATACAACAGCGACAGTATTGGCTTTTATTGTGTATGTATAGGCAGCTTCTTTATCTTCGGCAATTACTTTACATGGTTCTGCAACACCTGGCGTATAGGCAAGTGCTAAATCTGCTCTTGATTTTACTGGTGTTTTAGATACAGTTTCTAATTTGCCGTTCCACTGTTTGTGGAGTTCTAATGCCTTTTCGTTGGTTGTCATGGTTATATCCCCTCTTCTAATTTTCTATTATTATGAGTATTGTTTTTTGCATCACGCTTTTAATCATATAATATTTATTTTTACATAGCAAGTGTTAAAAATTTTCTTCCTATTTTAAGGAAAGTGTTGTATAATATCTGCGACAGTGTATGGAAAATATCTGGTTTATGACTAGATAGAAAGCCATTCTGAAGCCATTTCTTAAAAAAATCCCAATGATAGACAATAGATAAATGAAATAATATAGTAATTTGTGTGACATACAAAGGCTCCAGGTTGTGAAAGGAGAATGAATATAAATATGAGAGAAAAATATGAATCACTGGCATTAAATGATTTGAAAGAAATAGCAAAGTCCAGAGGGATCAAAGGAACCTCTACTATGAAAAAAGCCCAGCTAGTGGAAGCTATGTTAGCTAAGGATGCAGAGGAAGTGGAAACTTCACAAGAAAAAAATGTGCATGCAGATAAAAGTGTACCAGCAGATAAAAATATGCAGGCAGATAAAAATGTACCGGCAGAAAAAAGCTCATCTGCAGAGGAGCGTACTACAGTTCCAGAGGAAAAGACACTTTCTGATTTGGATAGTGGAATTGCAGCGAATGGTATTCTGGAAGTTATGCCGGATGGGTATGGATTTATTCGTTGTGAAAATTATCTCCCGGGAGAAAATGATGTATATGTGGCACCAAGCCAGATTCGTCGTTTTAATCTGAAAACAGGGGATATTATAGAAGGTAATACAAGAATCAAAACACAGGCTGAAAAGTTCAGCGCTCTTTTATATGTAAAGAAAATCAATGGTTATCAGCCTGATATTGCGGCAAAGAGAGTTAATTTTGAAGATATGACACCGATTTTCCCGGACGAAAGACTATCGTTAGAAACAGCAGGGGCATCTGTCGCAATGCGTGTCATGGATTTAATCAGTCCAGTTGGTAAGGGACAGAGAGGTATGATTGTGTCTCCACCAAAAGCAGGTAAGACAACTTTATTAAAAGAAGTTGCCAAGTCTATTAAAAGAAATAATCCAGAGATGCATATGATTATTCTTCTGATTGATGAACGTCCAGAAGAGGTAACAGATATTAAGGAAGCGATTGAAGGACCAAATGTGGAGGTTATTTATTCTACGTTTGATGAACTTCCAGAGCATCATAAACGAGTGTCAGAAATGGTAATTGAGCGTGCGAAACGTCTTGTTGAGCATAGAAAAGATGTTGTGATTCTGTTAGATAGTATCACACGTTTGACACGAGCATATAACCTTGTGGTTCCAACAAGTGGTAGAACATTATCTGGTGGCCTTGACCCAGCAGCACTGCATATGCCAAAACGTTTCTTTGGTGCAGCGAGAAATATGAGAGGCGGCGGAAGTCTTACGATTCTTGCGACTGCATTGGTGGATACAGGAAGCAAAATGGATGATGTTATATATGAAGAATTCAAAGGGACAGGTAATATGGAGCTAGTTCTGGATAGAAAGTTATCTGAGAAGAGAGTATTTCCTGCGATTGATATTCCAAAATCCAGTACACGCCGTGAGGATCTTTTGTTAAATGCAGAAGAATTGGAAGCAATTAATATTATGCGTAAGGCGTTAAATGGCATGAAATCAGACGAAGCAGTTGATAAAATTCTTGATATGTTTGCAAGAACAAGAAATAATGCAGAGTTTGTTGAAACAGTCAAGAAAATCAAGTTTATCTAAAGGAAACAAGTTTGTCATGATAAAGTAAGTAATCTTGAAAAAGTGCTTGCATACTGTGTTAACCTATGATACAATGAGAAAGCTGTTTATGAGAACATACAGGCTTACGTCTGTATATCGTGTAAAAATTTATCATATCTGTGACGGGACACAGAGTGAAGATAACATAGTTTTAGAGAGGTGAAAGAAATGAGAGAAGGAATCCATCCAGAGTACTATCAGGCAACTGTAACATGCAACTGTGGTAATACATTCGTAACAGGTTCTACAAAACCTGAAATCCACGTAGAAGTTTGTTCAAAATGCCATTCATTCTACACAGGTCAGCAGAAATCTGCTAGAACTGACGGACGTATTGATAAATTCAATAGAAAATACGGTGTTACAAGTAAATAAGGAAACAGACAAGGTTGAGATGGAATATCTCAACCTTATTAGCATAAGAGCGGTATGCGAAAGCACACCGCTCATTGCTTTATATAACATAAAGATAGCTCGCAAAGCGTGTTTCTCATGAGTTGGATTGCGTTAGCAGAAAGTTTACAGGTGAGTTAGTTTGAAGAGAAAGAAATGTGGACATTATTCCGGAATCGGTGGTCAGGCAGTATTAGAAGGCATTATGATGAAGAATAAAAGCAGATATGCTGTAGCTGTCAGAAAACCAGATGGTGAAATAGAAGTAGATGTAGAAGAATATGATGGAATCATGCATGGTAATGTGCTGACAAAAATTCCATTTGTCAGAGGGGTATTTAATTTTGTGGATTCTCTGGCGCTTGGTATGAAGACGCTCAATTATTCAGCTTCTTTTTATGAAGATGAAGATGCAGAGGAAACAGCAACAGATAAAGCTTTTTCCAAATTATTTAAAGATAATGCAGAAAAGGTTCTGATTGGTCTTACAATGGTATTTTCTATGATTCTTGCTATTGCGATATTTATGTTGCTTCCATATGGACTGACCCTTTTGTTGGAAAAATATATCAGAAATGCCTCCTTGCTTGCAATCACGGAAGGTGTTATCAGAATTATAATATTTGTAGTATATGTTGTAGCCATCTCTCTGATGCAGGATATCAAGAGAGTCTATCAATATCATGGTGCTGAACACAAATGTATTAACTGTATCGAAAGAGGCAGGGAATTGACGGTAGAGAATGTAAGGAAAAGTTCCAGACAGCATAAACGTTGTGGAACAAGTTTTATGTTGCTTGTCATGTTAGTCAGTGTTATTTTGTTTTTCTTTATCAGGGTAGACAATCCATTGGCGAGATTGGGCTTACGTGTTGCGTTAATCCCAGTCATTGCAGGAATTTCTTATGAGATTATCCGTCTTGCAGGTAAGAGCAATCATATTTTGGTGCGCATAGTCTCTGCACCGGGTATGTGGTTACAGCGTCTGACGACCAAAGAACCAGAAGATGATATGATAGAAGTTGCAATTGCAGCAGTAGAGGCAGTATTTGATTGGAAAACATATCTACGTGATGAATTTGGATATGAAGTAGATGAAACGAGAGAGTGACGATGACATATCAGAAGGTATATGAAGAAGGTGTGCAACAACTAGTGCAGGCGGATATTATGGAAGCCAAGCTGGATGCCCGATTGTTATTAGAGCATATATGTGGTACAAGCAGGAATGATTTGTTGGCACATGGTGACAGAGAAGTCACCAATCAGGAATATGACAGATATGTTGACTATATTAAAAGACGTGCCAGTCACGTTCCGTTGCAGCATCTGACCGGTGTGCAGGAGTTTATGGGACTGTCATTTGAGGTAAATGAACATGTCTTGATTCCAAGACAGGATACTGAGATTTTAGTAGAGGTTGCTATGAAGCATCTGCATGATGGTATGCGTATTCTGGATGTGTGTACGGGTTCTGGATGTATTTTGCTAAGTTTGCTACGGTATTCAAACGACTGTGCTGGTGTTGGTGTGGATATTTCAGAAAACGCACTGGCAGTTGCGTGCAGAAACCGGGATGCGCTAGGGCTTAGGGCAGAATTTTTGCAAAGTGATTTGTTTGCACGTGTGGAAGAAAAATTTGAGATTATTGTATCGAATCCGCCTTATATACGGACGGATGTAATTGACACTTTGATGCCGGAAGTAAAAGAGCATGAGCCGTATATTGCCCTAGATGGTAAGGAAGATGGGCTTTTCTTTTACCGGAAAATCATAGAGTCCGCAGGTGAGCATCTATATAGGGGCGGACGTATATTTTTGGAGATAGGATATGACCAGGGACAGCAGGTATCAGATTTATTAGCAGAAGCTGGTTATAAGGAAATAGAGGTAGTCAAAGACTACGCAGGACTGGACAGAGTTGTTCATGCACTTTTTTAGGAGGAGAAGAGATGTTTGACAGATTAGAGGATTTGCTAATCCGCTTTGAAGAAATCATGGGTGAATTAAACGAGCCAACTGTAACAAATAATCAGGCACGTTTTCGCTCTCTGATGAAAGAACAGAGCGATTTGACACCAATTGTAGAAGCATATAAAGAATATAAAAAATGTAAACAGGATATTGATGACAGTCTTGTAATGTTAGAGTCTGAGTCTGATGAAGACATGCGTGAGATGTTAAAAGAAGAATTAAATGAAGCGAAAAAGCGTGTGGAAGAATTAGAACAGGAATTAAAGATTCTTCTTTTGCCAAAGGACCCTAATGATGATAAGAACGTTATCGTGGAAATCAGAGCAGGTGCCGGCGGTGATGAAGCAGCGTTGTTTGCAGCAGAAGTATATCGTCTATATGTTCATTATGCAGAAAGCCAGAGATGGAAAGTAGAAACACTGAACGTGGATGACATTGGAATTGGCGGTATGAAGGAAGTCAGCTTCATGATTAGCGGTCAGGGTGCTTATTCTAAGTTAAAATACGAAAGTGGCGTACACCGCGTACAGCGTGTTCCAGAAACAGAAAGTGGAGGACGTATTCACACATCTACCATTACAGTAGCAGTTATGCCAGAAGTAGAAGAGGTAGACGTTGTTATTGATGAAAAAGATATCCGCATCGACGTTATGCGTGCATCTGGTTCGGGTGGACAGTGTGTTAATACAACAGACTCTGCAGTACGACTGACACATATGCCAACAGGTATTGTTATCTATAGCCAGACAGAGAAGTCACAGATGCAGAACAAAGCAAAAGCATTTGCGCTCTTACGTGCAAAGCTGTACGATTTAGAACAGCAGAAAGCACATGATGCAGAAGCAGAACTTAGAAGAAGTCAGGTTGGTACAGGTGACCGTTCAGAGAAAATCCGTACCTACAACTTCCCGCAGGGACGTGTGACAGATCACAGAATCAACTTAACCCTTTATAAATTAGATAAGATTATGAATGGTGATATCCAAGAAATTATTGACGCTTGTATTGCAGCCGACCAGGCGGCGAAGTTAAGCCGCATGCAAAATGAAGGCTAAAAGCCTTGAATTTGCTGGGTTTCTTGGAAATTACGAGTTAACAAAAAATGAATAAAAATTTGTAAAAAACGGACTTTGACATATGTCATCGCCCGTTTTTTATTTTTAGGGTTGGTTTGGATGCACTGTCATCCCCTATTTAGGTGTCTTGGATGTATGTATAGCCCCTATTGAAAAAAGTATGTGAGTTTGAGCGAAAATCCCAAAATCCCATAGAAAATGAGTAAAGAAAAAAGTATGAGCTTTAGCGAAAATCCCAAAATCCCATGAGAAATAAACTTATAAAAGTTTTATAAGGCTTAAAACCAAAAGTGCTATCGAGGAGGGACAATACCCAGCAATCCTATCAATACTCGGCAGTTAAGTCAGCTTAATTTTATGTATCTAAAGTCTTTTTGGGTACTATAATGATAGAAAGTATTTTGCCACCACCAACTATTGATTGACTGGTGCATTTTGGAGGAGTTGGTATTTTTAGGTAGTTATAAGGTCTTATGAAACGGTGGATTTACACCCATATTTTTGTGTAGTTTCTTCAGTAAGAAATAGTGCAGAAATTCTAAGTGGGGTACTAATTAAAGGCATTTGCCCTGTTTTTTGAGAACTGAAAGCACTTGATAAAATAGACAAATTGGGATATAATATGTCTATATCAAGGAGGTGTTTTAAATGTATGCACTACAGGAAACTATAAGACCATCTGCCGATTTGCGAAATCATTATAACGAAATTTCAAGACAATGCAGAGAAGAAAACGAGGCAGTAATTATAACTGTAAATGGCAGGGGTGATACAGTGTCACTTGCCTATGAAGAATATAAGAGAATGAAATCAAGGATTGAGCTGTTGGAAATTTTGGCAGAAGCAGAGGATGATGTTAGAAATGGTCGGGTAGCACCAATCAGCGAAACCTTTGACGATTTAAGAAAACTGTTGCAGGAGGGATAATTTGAAATATAAAGTTATTCGTACTGAAACGGCAGATGCACATATCAGAAAAATTATTTTGTATGTAGCTGAAAATTTTGGAAGTGAAGTTGCATTAAATAAACTGGAAGAATTGGAACAGAGTATTCTGGAGTTAGGTAATCATCCATCTATTGGAGTAGAACCTCGCTATCTGGTGCTTAAAAGGCAGGGATATAAGGTTTTGATATTGGAAAAAAAATTAGTGTTTTATAAGGTTAATGAGGATAAAAAAGAAGTTATTATTTATGCGGTAGTAGACCAGCGGCAGGATTATTTAAATATAATCAGAGGGTTATAGAATATTGTTTATGGGACAGAGTCATCTTTGGATGGCTCTAATTTTTTGCACATTTTTCGCTGATATGGCGAAGTTTAGTCAGTCATCCCACAAACCTAAGAAATAGTGCCTGATACGTTTGACTTGCTTTTAAGCTCGAGTAAGATAGACCATAACCCTGAATTTCTGAAAGGAGGTACGTGGCTATGTTACTAAATCAGATAGCGAAAAAATATCCAAGGAACTATATTCTTCTCGCCCCTGCCAAATGTGATGATACTGGCAGAGTGCAAGACTGGCAGGTACTCAATAACGATAGGAATTATCAGAAGATAAAAGACCTCGCAGACTATTACCGCAGGGAAGGAATGCATAGTGCTGTTATAATCAGTACTGCCAAGAGTGGTATGGATGTACCACCAGATGAGTCTGCTAGATTCTTTAGAATATTTGTAAATATGTTTACCATCGCTGGGGTATCCATTAAGTTCCCAATGATGTTGGGAGGTGAGAAATAATGGCACTCAAAGACAGACTCACCAATGATTTTTTAGATAAAGCTCATAAGCGGTGGCGTACAGACATCAATGCAGATGTTGGGTATGGTAAGAAAGCATATTTCTAAAGAATTTATCTGAGTGTGGGTATTCCTAGTACAAAATTAAAGGAGGTACTAGGATGGGTGCTGAAAATATTACAGTTGCTGTTAACACAGAAGTTTTAACAAAGGTTTTCTGACTATGCTCAATAGGGAAGATTTAATTAATAATAAGACCTATTTAGCAGCAACAGAAAAATTAAAGAAAGAAGGAGGCGAGAAGAAGTATGTCGATTAGAAGTAAATATAGCTATATCAGTAGTATGCTTTTGAAGCTTCATTAAATCAATATCCGATTAATGAAGCAGCTGTATATAATACTTTATATGCAGACAAGATGTTGGCTGAAATGACAGAAGAACAAATTGAATATGGAAATTTTGCTCCATTTGTTTTATCGGAGAACGCATATAAAGAGTTGTATATGAAAGTACAAAATATTAAAAATGATAAAGGACAAGAGATTGAAGTATTTTGGATTATTTATGCAATGCTTCTTAAGGGATTTATAATAAGAACTGAAGTGAAGAAGGGAAATAAAAGTAAAATAAGTGAATTATTAGATTTTATAAGAGATTTTATTGGGGTATATTTGGAAAATGAATCTTATTTGATTGGGAAATATATTTGTAATGATTCTTACAACAAAGATTTTTTTAGACATATGCAACCTAATAGAAATAGTGCAGATTTTCTTAAGGATGTAAGGGGAATGGCTTGGGATTTATGTCATTTAAGAAACGTATTAGAGGAAATGAGAGTTAGAAATATAGCAGATAATATTGTATTTTTACATTGTTTTGCTTCGTATGAAATAGGTTTGACTGATGTTATAAAAAGTAATCCAATTAAGAGGATTTTATATTTGGAGGATGAAGCATATTATAAGTATCAGTATGAAATATTTGATATTGTTGGATGTGCAGAACTAAAAGAAGTATATGCGGATTTATTTACAAATAAAATAAAGAATGGTGCGGTTAAAGAAGTTTGTTTAGAGTTAGAAGATAGGGTGAAGTGTTTTATGAAAAATTGAAAATAAGATTACATTATGTAATATATGTTGGAAAAGAGGATATAATTATGGTATAATTAAACCATAGTTAGGAGGTGTCACTTATGCCACAGATTATTCCAATTAAAGATTTGAAAAATACGTCAGAGATTTCTGATATGTGTCACAGAGCAGAAGAGCCTATCTACATTACTAAAAATGGTTATGGTGATATGGTCATTATGAGTATGGAAATTTATGAGTCTACCATGAAACAACTCACTATGTATAGAGATATTGAAATTTCTGAAAAGCAGATTGAGGAAGGTCTAGTAAAAGATGCCAGAACAGCACTCAGAGAAATGAGAGCAAAGTATGGGTTATAAATTAGTTATTTCAGAATATGCAGATGAATTGCTTAATAATCTGATATATTACCTGCGTTATTGTTATTTTTGATGTGAGAGCAGAGGTTGTAAATGTTGTTGGTGTTTTTCATCAATTGGAACATTATCAAAGTAAGCTATAATAGAACAATGAAATATTATAGAAAACATCAAGCTGCTTTTCATAATATGAAGTTGCTTATAAACTTGAAGTTATAGAGCACTTTCCAAAAAGAAAATGCCGACTCTTTTGTATTTGAGAGTCGGCATTATAAACTAGTTATTTTGTGAACGAAGATTTTCTATCTCTTTTTGTAAGGCAGCGATAGTGGATTGGCTTTCAGCAAGAGCAGCATCCTTTGCCTCAATAGTAATATTCTTTTCAGCAATAGCCATATCCTTTTCCGCAATAATGGCATTCTTTTCTTTTATAGAATTCTGTAGTTCGTTAATCATGTATAATTCCGTATTGTGATCAAGTATAGCTAATGCTTCTGAATACATAGATATTAACTCCTTTGATTTCTTGCGGAAAGTCACAATATCTTTATAGTATTCCGTAAATTCAGGATAATGAGTTATCAGATTTAAAATATCCCTTGGCTCAGCAGAGCTTAGAAAAGTAAGCCATGCATGTAGTTTGGTATCTATATTTTGGCTTACTTCATGGAAGGTGTCAAGGGAAAAAGCCTTGAGGCAGAAGCACTTTTATAAATTGTTTAAGATTTTTGCTGATTTACATAAAAACAAGAAAGATAACTTTAAATTGATTGAGGAAAAAGAAATGCATTATGTAGAAACAAAGGGGATATTATCTGCGCAGAATGGAATGAATCTTTACCGAGGGTGTACGCACGGTTGCATTTATTGTGACAGTAGAAGCAAGTGCTACCAGTTTACCCATGATTTCGAGGATATTGAAGTAAAGCAGAATGCTCCCGAATTATTGGAAAAGGCACTTCGCTCCAAGCGTAAAAAATGTATGATAAGGACAGGAGCAATGTGTGATCCATATATGCATTGCGAAGAACAATTGCAGTTGACAAGAAAATGCTTAGAGATAATCGAACAT
>JAFUQM010000022.1 GCA_017472325.1 Lachnospiraceae bacterium | reverse complement strand
TATAACCGCATTTTCTCTGCTCCGTAGGGAAGATATGGTTGCGATACATACAAGAGCAATCGTAGTTGTCTTGATACCACCGGCTGTGCTGACCGGAGAGCCGCCGATAAACATTAACAGAATAGACACAAATGCTGTGGAATCCATAAGATTTTTCTGTGAAATAGTAGCAAACCCCGCTGTTCTCAGTGTTACAGACTGGAAAAAGGATACTAGCACTTTATTGCCAAAAGAGTACTGACCGATTGTTGCTGGATTGTGGTATTCTAATAACAGAATCAATATTGTACCGCCAACTGTCAGAATCAAAGAGGTCAGCAGTACGATTTTAGAGTGCAGATGCAATTTTTTAAAAAACTGGGTGATTCTAGTATCGCCGCTACGGATTAATTTTAATACATCAATGATATCCCACCATACAATAAAGCCGAGACCGCCAATGATGATTAATGTTGTTGTTACGATATTTACCCAGAGGTTTGTTGCGTAGGGCATCAGACTGGATGCGCCGATAATATCAAAACCTGCATTACAAAATGCAGATACGGAAGTAAATAATGATATCCAGAGACCTTCCACGATGCCGAATTCTGGAACAAATACAAAAGCATAACAAAATGTGCCAATGCCTTCTATGATAAAAGTTCCCTTTAAGACTCTGAGTAAAAATTGTACCAGACCAGATAGCGTGTCTAGGTTTAGTGCCTCTTGAAGTAATAAGCGTCCCTTTAATGTGACACGTTTACCAAGAATAAGCATAATGGAGGTAGTAAGTGATACAATACCCAGACTTCCAATTTGAATGAGAAGAAGAATGATAATTTTACCAAATAGACTCCAGTAAGAAAATGTATCAACAAGGACAATGCCTGTAACACATATAGATGTTGCAGACATAAAAAGAGCATCAAAATAAGGCGTCATCTCTCCACTTGCAGATGAAATAGGAAGACATAACAGAATGCTTCCTACCAGAATAGCAAGGAGAAATCCGAGAGCGATTATCTGTGGTGTGGATAATGCAATTACTTTTTTGGATGAAACATGAGAGGCACTGATAGAACGTGCGTTGTGTTGTTTGTTTGTCTGCATGGCATCACCTTTTTTTCATATTGTAAATTATTATATACTATAAACAAAAAAAGCACCATCCCCAAGGCTCGTATGTCCTCAAAAATGGTACCCACATGCGCCTTCAGGGGCTCGAACCCTGGACACCCTGATTAAGAGTCAGGTGCTCTACCAACTGAGCTAAAGGCGCGTACATATTTACAATGCAAAAGTTATTATAGTATAATGTTTTTTAGTTTGCAAGTATTTTTTTCATTTTATTTTATTTATTTTTTAGAATTAGGAGATAGAGAGATGATTTTTGATAGTCACGCACACTATGATGACGAAGCCTTTGATGGTGACAGAGAGCAGTTACTTGCTAGTATGAAGGACAATGAAATCGGCTGTATTGTCAATATTGGAGCAAGTATAGAGTCTACAAAAGCAACGATTGCGTTAACACAAAAATATGATTTTATCTATGGAGCTGTTGGTGTTCATCCGCAATCTGTGGCAGAATTGAATGAAGAAAACTTTTTGTGGTTGAGAGAGCAATGCACACTGCCAAAGATTGTTGCTGTTGGGGAAATTGGACTTGATTATTACTGGGACGAGCCTGACCGCACGATTCAAAAGGAATGGTTTGCAAGACAGATTCAACTTGCAAAAGAAGTAAAATTACCAATTGTTGTACATTCCAGAGACGCAGCAAAGGATACATATGATATAATGAAAGCAGAAAAAGCAGAAGATGCGGGCGGTGTCATTCATTGCTTTTCTTATACCAAAGAAACAGCAAGAGATTACCTAAATATGGACTACTACTTTGGTATTGGTGGCGTGATTACATTTTCCAATGCCAAAAAATTAAAAGAAGCGGTGGAATACATTCCGATTGAAAAAATTGTGCTTGAGACAGATTGTCCTTATCTGGCACCAGTTCCATACCGTGGAAAGAGAAATTCTTCTCTTAACCTTCCCTATGTTGTTGAGACCATTGCCCAGCTTAAAAACATGGAGAAAGAAGAAGTAGAAGCAATTACATGGCAGAATGCCAAAAACTTATATCGAATACAATCATAGTTTTAACTAACCAGAATTTTATTAAAGTGAATAGATAATTTCCCGAAAGGAGTGTACTGCTATGGCAACACTTGGAAATCCAACCAATACCATTGAAGTATTGCAAAAATATAATTTTAATTTTCAAAAAAAATTTGGACAGAACTTTTTAATTGATACCCATATATTAGAGAAAATTATTGATTCCGCAGGCATTACAAAGGAAGACTGTATTTTGGAAATCGGACCAGGTATCGGAACGATGACACAATATCTTGCGGAAAGTGCAAGAGAAGTGATTGCAGTCGAAATCGATAAAGCATTGATTCCGATTCTTGGAGATACTCTGTCTGTTTATGATAATGTGACAGTAATCAATGACGATATTTTAAAAGTGGATATTAACCGTATTGTAGAAGAGCATAATGGTGGCAGACCAGTCAAGGTTGTAGCGAATCTCCCATATTATATTACAACACCAATTATTATGGGATTGTTTGAACAGAATGTACCAATCGAGAGTATTACGATTATGGTACAAAAAGAAGTGGCAGAGCGTATGCAGGTTGGACCGGGGACGAAAGATTACGGTGCTTTATCTCTGGCAGTGCAATATTATGCATCGGCCAAAATTGTAGCAAACGTGCCGCCGAACTGTTTTATACCAAAACCAAATGTGGGAAGTGCAGTTATTCGTCTGACACGATATGAAAAACCACCGGTGGAAGTACAGGATGAGAAATTTATGTTTGCAGTAATCAGAGCAGCATTTAACCAGAGAAGAAAGACACTGGTTAATGCCTTAACCAATGCCTCCAATATCCAGATAAGTAAAGAAAAGATATTAGAAACACTGGAGTCTATGGAATTGTCACCTACGATTCGGGGAGAAGCGTTAACACTTGCACAGTTTGCACAGCTTAGTGATAAATTGGCTGGTTAAAACCAAAGTCAATACTTAGCTGCAAACAAGACATCATGAAAGGAGTTCATGATATATGATTAATGGAATTAGAAGTGAAACTGGATATCAGAATACAGGACAGTATACAAAACAGACCTATCAGCATATGCCAGAGGATAAATCTAAGGAAAAGGATACAGTAGATCTGGCAGCATATTACACGCCATCAACACAGACGGTGGAAAGACAGGATAGTGTAATACTGACGCTTCATTCTCAAAAACCACACGAATCAAAATCGCAAGATCGTACAATGCAGAAAGAGGCAGAAAGCCTGTTTCAGAAATTCGTGCAGTTTATGCGTAACATGATGTATCAACTGACAAAGCCTGCTGAAGTGATAGAAAATGAAGAAATAGAAAATGAAGTAACAGAACAGGAATTAGCAGAGCATGTCGCCTCTGTTGTGGTTCCGGTGCAGGAAGAAAAAATGACGCAGACATGGTTTGTAAATGTCAAAGAGCGTATCCGTATCCAACTGCATTCGATTCGGAATTCCCTGAGTAAATTTTTAAAGCAGGACCAGACATTGCAGATGGGGACCGGCAGTCAGGAGAATCAGCAGGAAAAAGAGAAGGAGAATCAAAACAAACTGACAGCATTTGTCAGTATAAGCAGTGGCGTAGAAGTGCAGCCAAGCGTTGTCAGCGAGAGCCATTTGCTGGATTCGTATGATAGAAGAGGACATTACAGTAAACTCGGTAAAAATTAGATAAAAGGAGCCATTGCTCTATGAATGCAGTAGAGAAAATGCAGTTTAAAAATCACATAGAGAGAATTCTTCATGTTCCAGGCAATTATAATGGAGGAATTCTTGAAATAGCACTAGTATGCGATTACCATATGCCGCAGGATGAACTTAAAGACAGGACAGGAGAACTGATTGGGTGTATGAAAATGCAGAGTGAAGTTTTTAGGAATGTTCGTCTGAATGTGATAAAATGGATTACAGATAACCGAATTATCAAAGAAGTAACGCCGATGGCATATGTGCAGATGGGAAAAGCCTTTGAAGATTATAACACTGTGAAGGCAGAAGATTTAGAAACACCAAAAACTTTGCAGGAACTTGCCAGACAATTAAAACTTTTTTATGCCAGAAGTAAGATTGTAATTGTACTGACAGATGGAAGTTATGAAAGAGGAGACGAAACTTTACTGAAGCAGCATTTGCATCCATTTTTATACAGGAAGATATTACTTGTGGAAAATGGTGTCATGTTATCAGGAAGAGCGCTTTTAACAGAAAAATCATAATTGGTTATGTTAGTTTTTGTTGACATTGAATACGGGGAAAAGGAGAAGGATGATGAGATATACAACCTTAGGAAAAACAGGATTAGAAGTATCTGTTGTAGGACTTGGGGGCATTCCCATTCAGAGAACAGACGTAGAAGGAACGAGAAAGGTGATTGATGCTTGCGTAGAAACAGGCATTAATTTTATTGATACAGCGCGTGGCTATACAGTGTCAGAGGAATATCTTGGAGAAGTGTTAGAAGGCAGAAGGGATAAATTCATTCTTGCTACCAAATCTATGGCAAGAGGTTACGAGGCAATGAAAGCAGATATAGAGAAGAGTCTGCACAATTTGCGTACAGATTATATTGATTTGTATCAGATTCATAACATCAAGGCAGATGAAGAATTTGCACAGTGCTTTGGCGAAGATGGAGCCTATAAAGCGCTTCTGGAAGCAAAAGCAGAAGGGAAAATAGGACATATCGGAGCAACAGCACATGCGGTGGAAGCGTTTGAGCGTCTGATTACGGAATATGAAGATAAAATCGAAACAATGATGTTCCCATATAATATCGTAGAAAGTCAGGGAACGGAATTGATGAAACAGTGTGGAGAAAAAAATATCGGGTTTATTGCCATGAAACCAATGGCAGGCGGCAATCTTGATGATGCTACACTGGCACTGAAATATATTCTGGCAAATCCTGACTGTAGTATTGCGATTCCTGGTATGGGAGATGTAGAAGAAGTATACCAGAATGCAGCCGCTGCAGATGTTGGAGAGCTATCAGAAGAAGACAACAACAAGTGTGAAGCAATTATTCAAGAGCTTGGGAATCAGTTTTGCCGCAGATGTGGATATTGTGCGCCATGTCCGCAGGGTATTAATATTCCGTCCTGTTTCTTATTTGCGAATTACCTGCGTAAATATGGACTTGGAGAGTGGGCTATGACAAGATATTGGGCAATGCAGGCAACGGCAGCAGATTGCATAAAATGTGGTGCATGTGAAAAACGTTGTCCATATGAATTGCCAATACGTGAGATGTTAGAGAAAGTAGCGGCAGACATGAAACAGAGTGAATAGAACAGGGCAGGAGGGACGAAAGTAACTAGATTTTTCCTTTTTTTCATCTTTTCATACAATATATAGTAGTTTTTACAGATTTTTCTGCTTTATTTTTTTGACATGCGCTATATCCTATGGTACACTAAAACATAGCAAAAAGAGGGATATTGTGTAGAAATTTAGGAAATGTTGTAAAGTGGAAATATTGAGGTGAACACTTTGGATAAGTATGAATACAAAATCAAAGCGGATGAAATTAAAGGATTAATTGCCCAGAAAAGATATGCAGAGGCAATGGAAATTGCAGATGGTATTGACTGGCGCAGAGTCAAAAGCGCAATTATGCTCTGTACAGTCAGTGATTTATACAAAATAAACCGTAAATATGAAGAAAGTAAGGAGTTATTGCTGCTTGCTTATGACCGTCATCCAAACGGTAGAATGATAGTATATTCTCTGTGTGAATTATGTATTAAAATGGGGAATCCAGTAGAAGCAATTGAGTATTACAAAGAGTTTATACAGATTGCACCAAGAGATTCCGGAAGATATATTTTACAGTACAAGCTGTACGAATCGCAGGAAGTCAGCTTAGAAGAGAGAATTGCTGTATTAGAAGAATTTAAAAAACGCGAATACAGACCAAAATGGGCGTATGAGCTTGCATATTTATATCATAGAGTTGGTCTCAGCACAAGATGTGTGGAAGAATGTGACCAGCTGATTTTGTGGTTTGGGGAAGGCAGATTTGTTGTAAAAGCAATGGAACTCAAAATGCTTCATCAGCCATTAACAGAAGATCAAGAAATCAAATATGCGTTGGCAACAGGTAAGATTCTGACTCCGGAGAAACAGGAAGAAAGCGTTACTGAAGAGACAAAGGTGATAGGAAACTGGTATACACCAGGTGAAGCACCAGAGCAGGAGGTAGAAGAAGAACCTGAGATTCAAGTAAAACCTGTTAATGTGGGAGAATATGCAACGATTAATCTCCAGAGAGAATTAGCGGAAAGCATGAAAGAGATTTTCCCACAAGAAGAAATCTTCCCACAAGAAGAATCTGTGCAGGATACGTCTTTACAAGATGGAGAAGGTGCTTCTATAAAAGAGTATGAAATAGAAGAGTATGAAATCGAAGCACCTGAAATCGAAACATCAGAAATAGAAGGATCTGGAATAGAAGAATCCGAAATAAAAGAGCAAGATACGCCAGTATTTGTACAGGAAAACTATACTGAAGCGGATATGCCTGTAGAAACTGAGAACTCAGAAGAAATAATAGAAGAAACGATTCCTCAGGTGACAGTTGCTCCAGTTCCTGTTGTGAAGGCAGTGGGTTCAAAAACATCGGCAATTCATAGAATTGTGGAAGCAACAGAAGAATCTATAGCAGAAACTCCGATTACAAAAACACGACCTGACAGTGAAGAAATCTTTTTTGTTGATAAAGATACCGCTGAACTGAATGCAAATCAGGTCATTGCGGCGTACAAAAAAGAAAAAGAATCAGCATACAGCAAGATTCTGTCACAGGAATATGATGGTCAGATAAGTCTTGTTGTTCCAGAGGCAGGAACAGTAGAAAGACAGATTACTGGTCAGATGAACATTCAGGATATTCTGAACGAATGGGAGCGAATGAAAAAAGAAACAGAGCAGAAGCAGGAGGCAGATATAAAACAGAGAATCCTTCAGCAGACAGGCGCTATGTTTACAGAATTTGATGTAGCTTCCAGGACGGGTGTACTTGCCCAGTTAGAAGAGATTGAAGAAAGTGACAACGATGCTATTGCAAAAGTTGTAGATTATAATAAATATTCTGCGAAAAAGGATGTAGAAGAAGTTACAGACGAAGCTGTATATGAAGAAGGTGCAGAAGAATATGCAGACGAAGCTGTATATGAAGAAGGCGCAGAAGAATATGCAGACGAGGCTGTATATGAAGAAGACGCAGAAGAATATGCAGACGAAGCTGTATATGAAGAGGGCGCAGAAGAATATGCAGACGAAGCTGTATATGAAGAGGGCGCAGAAGAATATACAGAGGAAGCTGTATATGAAGAATACGGAGAAGTAGAAGAACTTGCTGAGATTGAGTCCGCAGAAGAGGAAGAAATGTCAGCAACAGAAGTATATACAAAGCAATTGATGGCAGATGATGATTATGTTAGAGAACAGACAGCAGAAATGCCACAGATACCAGAGACAGACTTGGGAGACAAGAAGTTACGCACACTGACAGATGACGAAAAAGAGTTGTTTGGAACTTTTATCCAGACAAAGGAGATGAAAAAACAGCTCATTGAAACCATTGATAAAATCAGTCTTGCGGCATACACAGGCAATGTGATTATCACAGGAGAAGCGGGTTCAGGAACATTAGAACTGGCTAAAAATCTTGTGAAGGAAGTACGCCAGTCAGACAGCAATTTTTCTGGTAAAATTGCTAAGATTTCTGCAAAGTTATTAAATACGAAAGATATTGAAGATACACTCAGCAAATTAGTAAATGGTGCTTTGATTATTGAAGGCGCAAGTGATTTAGAGACTGAGACTGTAAAGAAATTGAATAAAGCACTCGAACAAGAAAAGAGTGGTATTATTGTCATTCTTGAAGACTGTAAAAAGGATATGAATAAATTTTTAGAGGACAATCATACAATATTAAATAACTTTAATGCGCGTATTGATGTGGAAGCACTTGATAACAATGCACTTGTTACATATGGCAAGAAATATGCAGAAAGCCTGGAATATTCTATTGACGAAATGGGTGTGCTTGCATTGTATACAAGAATCGCTGATATGCAGACGAGCGACCATGTTGTAACGGTAAGCGACGTAAAAGAGTTAGTGGATGATGCAATTGATAATGCAGACAAAAAAAATATTAAACATTTTATGGACTTACTCTTTGCAAAGCGTTATGATGATAATGACATGATAATTTTACGCGAACAAGATTTTATAGCTTAAAAGGAAATGTAATCCAGGGGGATATGAAATGGCAGAGAAAAAAGCAAAGAAGGCAACAATGCCTGCAAGAGAAACAGTTTTTATTTCTGAAGATGACCAATATTTATTTGCGCAGGGTTCACATTATGACATCTACAAAAAATTAGGTGCGCATTTATCTGTAGAAAATGGTGTAGAAGGTACATTTTTTGCAGTATGGGCACCAAATGCAGCTTGTGTAAATGTAGTTGGTTCTTTTAATGGCTGGAACGAAGATGCTCATTACATGAACAAAATCGGTCCAGGTGGTATTTATACATTGTTTATTCCAGAAGTCGGAATGGGTGCAATGTACAAATTCTTAATCCGTACACCAGACGGAAGAAAACTTTATAAAGCAGATCCATATGCGAATTATGCAGAAATGCGTCCAGGCACAGCATCCATTGTCACAGATTTTTCAGGATTTAAGTGGACAGACAGCGCATGGATGAAGGAACGTGATACAAAAGATATGAACAAAGAGCCAATGGCTGTTTATGAATGTCACATTGGATCATGGATGAAGCATTTGGGACAGGTTCCGGGATTTTATAATTATAGAGAATTTGCAGATAGAATTGTAGAATACTGCAAAGAGATGAAGTATACACACATTGAGCTAATGGGTATTGCAGAACATCCATTTGATGGTTCATGGGGTTATCAGGTAACAGGATATTATGCACCTACGTCAAGATATGGTACACCAGAGGATTTTATGTATCTTGTAAACGTACTACATAAGAATAAGATTGGTGTTATTTTAGACTGGGTACCAGCACATTTCCCAAGAGATGCGCATGGTCTTGCAGAATTTGATGGCACTTGTGTATATGAACATCCAGACCCACGTCTTGGTGAACATCCAGACTGGGGAACCAAGATTTTTAATTATGGTAAAACAGAAGTAAAGAACTTCTTAATTGCGAATGCGTTATTCTGGATTAAAGAGTTCCATATTGACGGACTTCGTGTAGATGCGGTTGCATCCATGCTTTACCTTGACTATGGTAAAAAAGATGGCCAGTGGGTAGCGAATAAATATGGCGACAATAAAAATCTGGAAGCAATTGAATTCTTCAAACATTTTAATTCTGTTATCCGTGGTACATACCCAGGTGTCATGACAATTGCAGAGGAATCTACGGCATGGCCTATGGTAACAGGTAAGGTAGAAGAAGGCGGTTTAGGATTTACTTTCAAATGGAATATGGGATGGATGCATGACTTCTGTGAATATATGAAGCTGGATCCACTTTATAGAAAAGGCAATCATTATGCTATGACATTTGCCATGAGTTATAACAGTAGTGAGAATTATATTCTTCCACTTTCTCATGATGAAGTAGTACACTTAAAGTGTTCTATGGTAAATAAAATGCCAGGATATCAGATTGATAAATACGCTAATTTACGTGTAGGTTATACATATATGTTTGGCCATGCAGGTAAAAAACTTCTGTTCATGGGTCAGGATTTTGCTCAGGAACGTGAATGGAGCGAAGAAAGAGAATTAGACTGGAATCTGTTAGGCGAAGATTTAAACAAGGGAATGCATGAGTATGTGAAGGAACTTTTAAACATTTACCGCAAATACCCAAGTATGTATGAAGAAGACAATAACTGGGGCGGATTTGAATGGTTAAATGCGGATGATACAGAGCAAAGCACATACAGCTTCTACAGAAGATGTTCTTCTGGCAAAAATAACATTCTGGTTGTATTAAATATGACACCAATTATGCGTGAAGGATATCGCGTAGGTGTTCCAAAGAAGAAAAAATATAAACTGTTATTAAACAGTGATGATAAAAAATTTGGCGGAAATGGACATGAGATTCCAGCAGAAATTGCTGCAAAAGCAGTAGAAGCTAATTATAAGGATTATTCTATTGAATTTGATTTACCGCCATATACTGCAGCAGTATTTATTTTCTAAAGGTTAAGAAAATCATATAGTAAGCCGAAATAAAGGGTGAATGGTAAAACATTCATCCTTTTTATTCTATTGTTTTATATGGAGAGAAGAATATGAACATAACGATTGATCCTTACAATTCTAATCAAAGTATAGACAAGAGTACAACTTCACATAGTACCGTCAGAGTTTGCGAGACAAATAGAACTGGCGGATATGCATTAGACATTTCTGGGATAGTTACGGATAACACAGCTTATGGAGGTCAGGGAAAGACCGCAGAAGACGTTATGCAGGAGGCAGGGCAGGCAAAGGATACACTTGCGCTGCAGAAAGACTATATGGCAGTTATGTCTAATTCTGTGTCTGAGGAAGATTTGGCAAGAATCCAAAAAGAAGGATTTCATCCAGGTAGTGAAGACATAGAAACTGTTGTTACGATTGTCGATAAAATAAAAGCAAGTCTGGCAGAAGCAGGTGTCAATATCATTGGATATACAGATGATTTAGATGTAGAGACATTGGCAAAAGCGGTTGGTAGCAAGGGACTTGCACATGCTATTGTTGACGCATTTGCACAGAAGGATATTCCACTGACAGAAGCAAATATTACAGATACTGTGCAGGCATATCAGAAAGCAGACACCATTACGTCATTTAATGATGGTGCCGTAAAATATATGGTACAGAATCATCTTTCTCCAACCATTGAAAATGCGTATAAAGCGCAGTTTTCGGATACAACGAGTGGTGATAGACAGGGCAGGGGCTATTATGCAGATGATGCGAAAGGCTACTATGCGAAAAAGGCTGACAATTTTAACTGGGAACAGCTACGGCCACAGATGGAGAAGATTATTGAGGAAGCAGGATTTACTGTAGATGAAACTTCCATTGCAAATGCAAAATGGCTTGTTGAAAAAGGTGTACCATTAACAGCAGAGGCACTGACATCACTGTCAGAAATGAAGAATATAGAGCTGCCTAGAGATATGAAATGGATTGTAAATTCTATGGCAGCAGCGATTGCAGATGGGAAAAGTGCGAAGGATGCTCTTTTAACAGATAATAGAAGTCTGGATGAACAGGCAGTAGATATAAAAAATGCGTTAGATGCGATTCCGGAAGAAGCGGTAGATATTGCAGTTGCAGAAGGTAAAAAACTCAATCTTAGAAATCTATCAGCAATTCGTTTGCGCATTGAAGCAAGTGTCGAAATTGTTGAAGTGTCGGTCAATATCACAGCTAGAAGACAACTCGCAGAAGCTCGTCTGATGATGACAGTGCAGGCAAATAAACAGCTTTTGAGAAATGGTTTCTCCTTAGATACGATGGAGATGGAAGAACTTGTAGAAGCGCTGAAACATGCAGAAGAAAACCAGAATATGGCGTTCACGAATAGTCCGGATGCAGTAACAGCACAGACACGCATGGATTGCTATACAAGTACGTTACAGATTTTACAAGATATGCCATCTATGCCGGCAGCAGTACTTGGCAGGGCAGCTTTACAGACAGAGACTCGTGTTACACTGACCTACGTACATGCAGAAGGTACTATTTTAAAGAATGCATACGAAAGTGCAGGTCAAAGCTATGAAGCCTTGATGACAGCACCGAGAAGAGATTTGGGAGATTCTATACAGAAAGCATTTGCGAATGTGGATGCGATTTTAGAAGATTTCCATATGGAATTGAGCGCAGAGAATCAGCGGGCAGTCCGTATTCTTGGATATAACAGCATGGAGATTACAGCAGAAACGATTGCAGCAGTAAAAGAGGCAGATAAGGAGCTAACAAGTGTAGTGAAGAAGTTAACCCCATCTGCAGTGTTGCGTATGATTAGAGACGGTGAAAATCCGTTAGATATGACAATCAAAGAATTGGATGATTATTTATTCAGTCAGGAGGATACTCCTGAAAAAGAAGCAGAGGATTATCGTAAATTCCTAGTAAAATTAGAAAAAAATGCTGAGATTACGGAAGCAGAAAAAGAAAGCTATATTGGTATTTATCGTCTGGTAAGACAAATTGAGAAAACAGATGGTGCTGTGTTGGGAAGTCTGGTGCATCAAGGTGCAGAGCTTTCTTTTAAAAACTTATTATCTGCAGTTAGAACAAATAAGAACAAAGGCATTGATGCAGCAATTGATGATTCTTTTGGAGGACTCGAAGCGCTGCATAGCAAAGGTGTTTCGATTTCGGAACAGATTGAAGCTGCTTATAAGGCATTAGAGCAGGCTGATTCTAAACAGGCAGAAGAAACATTCATCAAGGAAGAACTTCAGAATATGCAGGAAGCTGGAACCGTAAGTGATGATGTAATTGAGCAGATTTTAGATGGTAGACAGCCAGTGACAGTAGATAATCTGTTAGCTGCTGATTATCTTATGCACTATAGAGGAAGGTCATTTAAGAAAATTTTCGAATATGCTGAGAATAATGCAGCTACCAAAAAAGAAAATATTTCTGAAAAAGGCAATTCTTTTGCGATGAAAGAAGCTGTGAAACAATTAGAGAATGCTTTCACAGATAAAGAAAGTGCAGTTTCTGCGTATGAACATTTACAGGAAACAGTGACGGATGTTTTGGAAACAGCAGAAGAATCTATTGTAACGGCAGAAGATATGAAATCGGTTGTTATGCTCCATAAACAGATTTCCCTTGCAACCAAATTTGCGAGAGAAGAAAATTATGAAGTACCGGTTTATATCAATGGAGAGATGACATCCATTAACTTAAAGTTATTACATAATACAGGCGAAAGTAAAGTGACTGCCAGCATGTTTACAGAAGAAATTGGTAATATAGCGGCTGAATTTGCATTGGCTGGAGAAGACGTACAAGGTTATGTAGTATGTAACAGAATGGAATCCTTAGCGGTGTTACAGCAGCTCAAGGAACAGTTAGAAGCAGGATTTAGCCAGATTGGATGTCAGACAAAAGAACTGTATGTTGTACAAAGTAAAGAACTTAACATGCAAACATTTAATAAAATGGGAAAAAATGCCGATAAACAAAATACAGAAGAAACACAGGCAGAACAAACGGCGGCACCTAGACAATTATATAGTATTGCGAAGGTCTTTATTGCTTCTGTACAGAGTATCAGAAAGGATGATTAGAAATGAAAGTAAATTATAATATTTCAGCAATTATTGCAAATAATACATTAGGACTAAATGATAGAAATTTAACTGCTTCCACAGAGAGATTATCTTCCGGATATAAAATCAATCATGGCAAAGATAATCCTGCGGGACTTGCTATGGCAAAGAGAATGAATTCTCAGATTAGAGGGCTCTCTCAGGCATCCCAGAGTGCAAGCGATGGTATTTCTGTTGTAGAAACAGCAGAAGGTGCATTGGCAGAAGTACATGATATGTTACAGAGATTGAATGAGCTTTCTATCAAATCTTCACATGGTGTTTTGACAGATAATGACCGCAAGATGATTCAGGAAGAAGCAGCACAATTAAAAGAAGAAATTACACGAGTTGCAGATACAACAGAGTTTAATGGAAAAAATCTTCTTGGTGGTGACTGTGACTTAAAGGGTTATACAGATAATCAGGCTGTGAAGGTGGAATATTATGCTGACGAAGTAAATCCAGGACAATATAATCTAACTCTTGTTACAGCAATTCTTGATGAAGAGGGTAACATTGATCCAGAAACCTTTGAGGCAGAGCTTGGAGGAGGTTCTTATGATGATAATTGTACGATTACAACGGATGGCAGCAGCATTCTGATTAAAAATGATGATACGTTTGAGATTAGATTAGAGGTAACAGAGTCTATTACTGCAGAAGATATTAGCCTTGATTTAACAGGAATCGGTGCTATGAGATTACAGATTGGAGCTAATGAAGGGCAGATATTAGCATTAAGAATTCCAACGATTTCTTTGAAAAATATGGGAATTGATGATTTGGATTTATCTACAGAAGAAAGTGCATCACGTGGTATTGCACAGGTTGCGGATGCGATTGATTACGTATCTTCTGTACGAAGCCGTCTTGGTGCTTACCAGAACAGATTAGAGCATTCTGTATCCAGCTTAGATATTACAGATGAGAATATGACAGCAGCATATTCCCGACTGATGGACGTTGATATGTCAGAAGAAATGATTGAATATACAAAGAATCAGGTATTGGTACAGTCCAGTACATCTATGCTTGCACAGGCAAATGAAAGACCATCTCAGGTGTTACAGTTGTTACAGTAGGAGATTCTTATGGTAAAAGAATTAAAACAGGAATACACGCGTCGTATTACGCAGGCAAACAAAACACAGTTAATTGTAATTCTATATGAGATGTTTTTAACATATACGAAGGATGCAAGAGAAGTGTGTGCAGAAAGCCGTATTGAATTTAGGGAAAATATTAGAAAAGCGAGGGGATGCCTCGATGAACTAATGGCATCCCTGGATTTTGAATATGAAATATCAATGAATCTGTTGCAGCTTTATTTGTACGCAAACAGAGAATTGATTCATGCAGATATCCGCAACAATCCAAAGAGATTGGATGAAGCAGATAAAGTTATCCGTGGACTGCACGAAGCATACGTACAGCTTGCGGCATTAGATACATCAGCACCTGTTATGGAAAATACACAGACAATCTATGCAGGACTGACATATGGTAAGAATACCCTCACCGAAAATTTATCCGATCAGGGAATAAATAGAGGGTTTCGGGTCTGATTCAGACGTTTCTACTTTAGGCAGCAAATCCATATTTGCTGCCTGTTCTATTAAATATTTATATCTTTTTAAGGCTGAATTTATCTCATAAATATAGCAATCAATCAAATCGGGATCGGTTACATTATCAAAACCTGCATAGGCAGTTTCTAGTGCAAAGCGTGTTTTTGCAATGTCTTCTAGAATACTGTCCCTCGTAATTCTAGGATTTTGTGTAATATCATCTATTGAACTCTGGCTAAAGTGCATTTTCATATAGATCCTCCATTCTTCAAGAAGAATTTTCCAATCATTCCTCTTTTATAAAGTATAGTCAATAAGTGGTAAAAATATTCGTGGTCTACTTGCGCCAAGTTCGAATATAATGAACTAGAAGCATTGTTTTTAAAGAACAATAAATGAAATGCAGTAGCATAGGCGGAATGAGAGGAAAAATGAATCAAATATCAGGAGTTTGGATGATTGGTGCAGTATGTATCATAGTCCTTTTAATTGTTGCTTTCCGAACAAAAGTAGAATTAATTATCAATTTTGTACTTCGCTCTGTACTAGGAACAATTGCGATTTATTTTATCAATGGATTTTTAGGTTGGACGGGTCTGAGCGTTATGATAGGCATTAATCCACTTACTGTTTTGACATCCGGAATCCTTGGATTTCCGGGGGTTGCACTGCTTTTTGGAATAGAATTTTATAAATTATTGTAACTTTTTTACAAAAATAGTTTATTTTGAAAAAAGCTATAGACAACTAAAAAAAAAGTCGTTATAATTCATTTTACAACTTACAAAATCTAAATTTGATGAAAGCAGTTTTGAAACTGCACATAATTTCTGATAGCACAAGATGCTAGTCGGTTTATCTTTTCTATGGCGATATGTTGCCAACTATTATATTTCCGTATAGTAATTTATAAAATTGAATAAGAACAGGGGGAGTTTCGTGGCACTTGTGATTTTTTTTGTAGTGCCTGCAGTTATTGTTGATTTAAGGACAAGCAAAATACCCAATGCAATTATTGTGTTGGGATATGTGACAGGATTTCTGTATCAGGGAATCTGTCATGGATATTATGGCATTATGCAGGGAGTGCTTGGTGCATTATTTCCGCTTATTGTTTTGTTTCCGGTCTTTGTGATTAGAGGACTTGGAGCAGGAGATTTAAAGCTTTTATCATTAGCAGGTATATTTTTATCATTACACAAATCTATTTATTGTCTTATATTCGCTATTTTCTTTGGCGGTATGTTTGCCGTATTTAAAATGCTGTATCAGCGTAATTTCATCGAGAGAATCCAATATGTTATCCAGTACGTGAGAGAGGTTTATGCGACTGGCAGATTTCCTAAATATAATATGGAGACAACAGACTTAAAGAGTAAGATTCATATGTCAGTACCGATTTTATTGAGTGTGCTGCTTGGATTAGGAGGGTTTTATTGAAAAAAGGAATCGTTGCTTTTTGCGATTTGGAGGAAAGCTATCGCAAGGAATTTATAAGTTATCTAGAGAGAGAAAAAGAATTGCCATTTGACATTGTGTCATTTTCAGATGTGGAGCAATTAAAGGAATTTTGTAGAAAAGATGCGCCGGAATGTATTGTTGTGTCAGAGGGAATATATGAGGAAGAACTAAAAACTTTGGGTGAGGTTATTGTTCTAAATGAAAGTGGATTAGTAATGGATACGAACACTTACTATGTTGATAAGTACCAACCAGCAGAGCATATTCTAAAAGAAGTACTTGTGTATTTTACGGAGAAGGTAAGTGTACAGGCACCAGTGCAACTTTTGCAGAAACAGACAAAGTTGATTGGCATTTATTCACCAGTAAAACGATGTTTGCAAACATCAACAGCACTGGCAATGGGACAGATACTGGCAAAACGTAAGAAGGTACTTTATATCAGCTTTGAATATTATTCTGGTCTGGGTAAGCTGATGGAGCAGGAATTTACCAGAAATTTGGTAGACCTTGTGTATTATATGAAGCATGCAAAGAGCAGATTGCTTTACAGACTTAAGAGTATGATACAGAAAATCAATGAACTGGATTTTATTCCACCGGCGGTATCGTTTCAGGACTTCAATGAGATTCAGACAATAGAATGGCTTACACTATTTGACGAAATTGGGAGGCAGGGAGGATATGACTATATCATATTAGATTTGAGTGAAAGTCTGATAGGCATTTTTGATATATTACAGCATTGTGATTATATTTACACAATTGAGAAAAACGATGGTATCGCTTATGCAAAAATACGGCAGTATGAAGATCTGTTGGTTAAAAGAGAATATAGCAGCATTTTAGAAAAAACGAAAAAAATACATCTTCCGTATTTTAGACATTTGCCGCTAGAAGTAGAGCAGTTGTTATACAGTGAACTGGCAGAGTATATTAAAACACTGATCAGAGAAGAACAATTGTAAATAACCTATGAATAAAGAGGTATAGAAATGGAGAATGAAACAGCACATAAAAAGGAATTGCAGGAGCGTATTTTGCAGAGAATTGATTTTACGAGAGAATTCGAAGATGAAGAGATTTGGGATATTATATTAGACGAATTAATCTTATACAGCAGGCAGGTATCTATTTCTATTTCGCAGCG
Organism: Lachnospiraceae bacterium; assembly: GCA_017472325.1. Lineage (GTDB taxonomy): Bacteria > Bacillota > Clostridia > Lachnospirales > Lachnospiraceae > RGIG4733. The sequence goes on along the minus strand of JAFUQM010000022.1, from coordinate 15,880 downwards.
CGAGGAGCTTGGAAGAGATCTATTTTATTCTATACGAAAGCTGGACATCCTACAGGAACTCTTGGATGATACCCGGATAACAGAGATTATGATTAATGGGACAGACAGCATTTTTGTTGAAAGAGAAGGGGTTTTTTCAAAATGGAATAATCACTTTGATACAATGGAAAAACTGGAAGATATTATTCAACAAATGGTTGGAAAATGTAACAGAGTTGTGAATGAGGCTTCTCCCATTGTTGACGCAAGATTAGAAAATGGTTCCAGATTACATGTTGTTTTGCCACCAGTGGCATTAAACGGACCCATTGTTACGATACGTCGATTTCCGGATAAAGCAATACAAATGGATGATTTGATTGCATATGGTTCTATTTCAAACGAAGTGGCGAAGTGGCTGGAAAAGCTAGTGAAGGCTGGATATAACATATTCATTAGTGGAGGAACAGGTTCTGGTAAAACAACATTTTTAAATGCATTATCGCAGTTTATTCCAAAGGATGAGCGAGTAATTACAATTGAGGATAGTGCAGAATTGCAAATACAGGGGATAGAGAATCTGGTATCTTTGGAGACTAGAAATGCAAATATAGAAGGGTGTAAGGAGATTACCATTCGGGATTTGATTAAGGCATCACTCAGAATGCATCCGACAAGGATCGTAGTTGGAGAAATAAGAGGTAGTGAAGCAATTGATATGATCCAGTCATTGAATACGGGGCATGATGGTTCTCTATCAACAGGACATGCAAATAGTGCAAGAGATATGCTGTCACGTCTTGAGACTATGATACTTATGGGGATGGATTTACCGCTTGCAGCAATTCGTAAGCAGATAGCATCAGGATTGGATATTATTGTTCATCTAGGAAAACTTAGAGATAAAACAAGAAAAGTGTTAGAAATTGTAGAAGTACTTGGATATGAGAATGGAGAGATTTTGACTAATCCATTATTTGTATTTGAAGAAGAACGGGAAGAGAATGGGAAAGTAATAGGCAGGCTTGTACAGAGGGAGGAGCTACTATATGTTGACAAACTTAAAGCAGCGGGCATTGATATCAGATAGAAAAGAGAAGAAACAGGAAGGTATCGTGTATAGCAATTATGAGATGAGTCTGCGGGAATACATATTATATGGTTTACAAGGTTTGGGAATTGAAATGTTGTTTGCCTATTTTTTCTACCATTCTTATGTTGCGATTATTTTTTTGGCGCCGTATATTCTTTATTTTTTGAAAGAGAAGAAGAAAGAACTCTGTAATGCGCGAAAGCGGGAATTGTGTATGCAGTTTAGGGAGATGATTTTATCCCTTTCTGCTTGCTTATATGCAGGATATTCCATAGAAAATGCTTTTCGTGAAGTGTATAAGGATATGATGCTTCTATATGGGACAGATGCGTTGATATGTAACGAGATACAATATATTTTAAGCTCTTTGGATAATAATGTTGTACTAGAAAAGTTGTTGTTGGAATTAGGAGAACGCAGTGGTGTTTCGGATATACAGGATTTTGGCGAGATTTTTGCAATTGGAAAACGAAGCAGTGGGGATTTAAAAGAAATGATACATTCCAGTGCCTCTGTGATTGGAGAAAAAATAGAGATAAAAAGAGATATTAGCACAATCATGAGTGCAAAAGTATTTGAACAAAAAATTATGAGGGTTGTTCCATTTGGCATTATTTTATATATCAGTATTACTTCAAAAGGCTTTTTTGCTCCGCTTTATCACAATGTGGCAGGCATTATGATTATGACAGGCTGTCTGTTTGTTTATCTGTTGTCTCATTTTTTATCCGTTAGGATTACGGAAATTCAACTTTAAAGGAGGGCAGGGAACCAGAATGTATGCTTTTATGAGTAACAGGAACAAATGTATAGGAGATAGCCGGATAAAAGAGGATATTGCAATGCTATATCCGCCTGCTGAGAGAGAAAAAGAATATCGGAGATTCAAAAAAGAAAGAAGAAATACAGTATTAAAATTCATTCTAACAGGGATGATTCTGATGATAGTTTTATACATCAGTAACCATCATAAGTCGTTACTAGAAAATAATACAAAGATTAGAAAAAATGCATATGGAGAGGGAAGTAGGAGGGCAGAATTGGTTGCTGTTACAGGAAGTGACAAAGACAGTATCCGGGAGGAAGTTATGATTGAGATTCCAGAGAAGCAATATACGCTCAAAGAGACAGAAACGCTTTTTGTGAATATGTTACCGGAACTGGAAGAGACGATACTAGCTGAGAATGAAACATTAGACAATGTAAGCGAAAATCTAAACTTTGTAAAAGTGCTGGAAGGATATCCTTTTCGTATTGCATGGGAGAGTAGTTGTATTGGTGTTATTGATTTGGAGGGTATTGTTAATACAGAAGAGATTCCAGAGAAGGGGCAGATTGTATCGGTAACAGCAGAAATAAAATATGGGGAATTTAGGAAAGAATATATTTTTCCTATAAGGGTTGTTCCTAAGCAGAAAACAGCAACAGAAATACATCACGAGAAGTTACAGATGGCAATTGAAAGGTCAAAGGAAGAAACGATGTATGATGATTATTTTATGTTGCCAGAAATGATTGATACAACACAGATTACATGGGAGGAGAAACAGGATAATAGTAGTGTATTATTTTTGCTCCTTTTTGTAGTAGCAGGTATTGTGGCAATGCTGGGAAAGAATCAGGAATTGCATAAAAAGCTGGAAAGACGAAACAAAGAATTATTGGAAGATTATCCAGAAATTGTGAGTAAGCTAGTGCTGTTGACAGGTGCAGGTATGACGCTTAGAGGTGCTTTTTTTAAAATAGCTACAGATTATAAAAAGAAGAAAGTAGCTGGCGGGTGCCGATATGCCTATGAGGAAATTGTATATCTGTGTAATGAAATGGATGCAGGTGTAGCAGAGGCGCAGGCATATATTAATTGGGGAAAAAGATGTTATGAGAGAGAGTACATTAAGTTAAGTATGCTTCTTGTACAAAATCTAAAAAGGGGTTCCCACAGACTTATTGATAGTCTGCAAGAGGAAGTAAAGCAGGCGTTTGCAGACAAAAAGGCAGCTGCAAAACGTGCCGGAGAAGAAGCTGGTACAAAGCTGTTGGTGCCAATGGGACTTATGCTGTTGATTGTTATGGTGTTTATTATAGTGCCTGCATTTAGTTCATTTGGGTTGTAAAAATCAGATAGTGTAGATCGTATCAAATAGCAGAAAGGAGAACAGATATGAAAGAAATAAAAAGGTTATTGTTAGAAGAGGATGGAATTGGAACGGTGGAGATGATATTAATTCTGGTAGTACTCATTGGCCTTGTCATTATATTTAAATCGCAGCTAACTTCGCTTGTAAATAATATTTTCTCTAAAATTGTATCGCAGAGCAATTCTATCTGATGAGAGGTTATGTAAAAGGACAGATTACGGTTTTTCTGTCATTATTGTTTACTATTATTGTCTCGCTCCTTCTGACCGTAATAGAGGGAGCGAGGGTGAAGGCAATTCGCTTTCAGACAGAATGCGTAGCCGATATGGCAATTAACTCTGCACTAGCAGAATATAATAGAGAGTTATTTTCACAGTATGATTTATTATTTATTGATACGTCATATGGTATGGCACAAGGAAGGATACAAAATACGGAAGCACATATCCGAACTTATATGGATGCAAATTTTAATCCACAGGAAGATGTGATAGTGTATGCTGCCAGAGACTGGTTAAAACTCCAGACACAGGAAGTGAATATCCTTCGTGCAGCGCTAGCTTCAGACAATGTGGGAGACTGTATGATGGCGCAGATACTCACATACATGGAGGGCAAGGTTGGAGTAGATGTTTTGAAGCATTATACAGCAGACTGGGCCAAGCTAGAAGAAAAGAAATTACTACAATCTAATGTGACATCTGAGAGGAATGCGGTAGAAAGTCAAATAGATAGTATCGGTCTTCCACAAAAGCAGATTGGTGATGAAGTTTGGGAAGAAGTTCCCTTAGACAATCCTGCGGATGCAGTAAATGCAACAAGAGGAGGAATACTTTCACTTGTGACCGAAAGAGGTACCTTGTCGTCTGAAAGCGTCTCACTAGATAACTATGCTTCACATAGGAAGTTAAATAAAGGAACAGGTCTGAGCGAAGTTAACGCACCTGATAATGATATGACGCATGAGTTGATTTTGGGAGAGTATTTGCTTGAAAAATGCGGTAGGTATGGTGCCGCGTTGGATAAAGGGAAATTGCAATATCAAATAGAGTATATACTTGCCGGTAAGTCGAATGATATCGACAATTTGCAAACGGTTGTCAAGAAGTTACTACTCATTAGAGAAGCTTCCAATATGATGTATCTGCTGTCGGATAGTGTGAAGATGGCAGAAGCAGAAGCACTTGCATTGTCGCTGACAGCGGTTATGATGCTTCCGGAATTGGCAGAGCCAGTAAAGTATTCTATCGTGTTTGCCTGGGCATATGCAGAGAGTGTAAATGATGTCAAAATTCTTCTGGATGGTGGAAGAGTTCCAATAGTTAAAAACAGTGGATGCTGGCATACTGCACTCTCAAATCTTACGACGTATCAATTGCATCTGAAATCTGGAGAGAGTAGTCAAAATGGCTTAAGCTACCAGGACTATATACGCCTTATGCTATTAACTATCAATCATAATACGAAGATGCTTCGTTTTATGGATATCGTAGAGATGGATATTAGACAGACGAGAGGTAATACGCAGTTTAGAATAGATTGCTGTATGGATGATTTGGAAATAAAAGCAGTTGTAGTTTCTGCCTATGGTTATCAGTGTGATATTACAAGAAGATATGGGTATTATCAGTAAAGGAGGTATACTGTGATGTCCTTTTTGCAGGAGAAACAATTTCATAAAAATAAAAGAAAGGATTTGGAAACAAAGACAATTTCTCTCAGAACATGTCTCATAATTTTTCACAAAGTAAAAAGCTCACTTATAGGTCGTACATATTCTCCATACAAAACTAATTCTGCAAAGAGGATGTCACAGTATATCTCCCTAAATGGAATGAAAGGTAGTATTACAATTGAGACTGCACTTGTATTTCCTATCTTCTTATTTTTTATGATAAATATCATATCTATGATTCCTATCTTCCAGGTTTATAGTTCTATGGAGGCTGCGTTGCATCAGATAGGAAGAAAAATGGCTGTATATGCCTATGCTGTGGAGGAAGTGACGGATAGAGAGAGTATAGAGACTTCAGCGGTCTCTTCTGCTATTTTATCTACAGTTTATGTGAAGGAAAAGCTAGTAGAGTATCTGGGCGAAGCGTATTTGGAAAACTCTCCCATAAAAGGCGGAAAGCGAGGAATTAGTCTGATACAGTCTAGCATTATGAAAGATGAGATAATCGATTTGGTTGCTATATATACAGTAGAGCCGGCATTTGGAATGATGGGACTAAAAGAGTTTTGTGTTGTCAATCGATGTAAGATACGTGCATGGACTGGGTATGATAATGCCGGAGAGCGTAGTTTGTCGCAAGATGGAGATGAGCTTGTATATATTACAGAAAATGGAACAGTGTATCACAAAGAGAAAGAATGTACGCATTTGAGGCTGTCAATACAGATGACAGAGTATGGACAGATAAAGCAGATGCGTAATGTCTATGGAAGTAAGTATACGTTGTGTGAACTGTGTTCACCTGTAACAGAAGGAATGGTTTATATTACAAATCAGGGAGACAAATATCATACTAGTGTAGCGTGTAGTGGATTAAAGAGAACTGTTATAGCCATATCTATAAAAGAAGCGGGAGGAAGAAGCCCATGTATGCGGTGCGGATGATACAAGAAATGTCGGTCTGGAATGGTATCAGTATTCTATATTTGTTAGTGGTCAGTTACTATGATATACGCTATCGAAAGATACCCTTGAGAATTATAGCCGTAGGTGTGAGTATGGCAGCAATCAGTATGTTATTAGGACACAGGAACGAAATAGAAAGTTGTATTGGTGGAGCATTCATAGGAATTGTATTGTTGGGTATTGGCAGAGTTACAAAAGAAAGTATTGGTTACGGAGATGGTGCAGTATTTGTGATTACTGGGTGTCTGCTTGGAATTCGTCAGAATGTATTTCTTTTATGCGCAAGTCTTGCGATAAGTACAATGTATTCTATCATGTTGCTAATGTGTAAAAGAGGAAAAAGAGAAACAACATTTCCTTTTTTGCCCTGTGTGCTTATCGGTTGTATGATGCTTACATTTTGGGGAGAACTGAGCATATGATAAAAGAAAAAAATACAGGAAGAAAGATACCGATAGTTTGCCTAAAGGGGAGTTTTACAATAGAGGCAGCAATCGTACTGCCATTGATTGTGTATGTTCTATTGCTTGTTATTTATATTGGATTTTATGTATATAGCAGTTATGCATTGACATTAGATGCTTACATTAGCGTATTTCGTGGCAGCAGAGCCAATCTGCAAAAGGAGAATGCGCATCAGGTAACCGAAGAGACAATGAAAACAGCATTGCAGGAGGAATTGCCAGCAATGGGAAACATTGCATATGATATCCAATCAGATACATGGAAAAACAGCATTACGGTCAAAGGCATGATAAAGATTCCATTTATGCAGTCTGTAATCAGCAGATGGATACCACTGCACATAAGCAGATATGCAGAACGGACAGAGCCCGTGTTTTTTCTACGGAATTGTCGTAAGCTAAAAGCAGTACTGGAAGAAGGGTAGGATAAAGAATGGAAGTAAGATATAAGCGAGATTTAAAAAGTAGCTATCTGATTTTGCCAGTCATGGAAGAGTTTGTAAAATCTTATCAAATGCAGATGATTACAAAAAATAGAATAGAAGGACTTTTGCCGTGTCAGCCTAAAACAGAAGAGGGAGAAAATGTTTGTTACTATGAGATAAGTTCAAAACAGTCACTACAACATATTTTTGCAAGAAGTGAAATGGGTTATGAAGAATTAAAAGCCCTACTTACAGGAATTTACATTTTATTACAGAAGTTAGACAAGTATTTGCTGTATAGTACGTGCCTGATGTTAGATCCTGAGTATATTTATATGGATATTGAATGCTGTCAGGTTTGCCTTATCTATCTTCCAGGATATCAGGGGGATAGTTTTCTTGGAATACGACATCTGTCGGAATATATTTTAAGTCGGGTGAATCATACGGATGAATCAGCAGTTAAGATTGCGTATTATTTTTACCAATGTGCAAAAGAGGAGAATTTTTCGTTTCGAGATTTGGTGGAATATATGGAGAAGCAACATGAAGAAATACCGGGCAAAGAAGAAAGTGGAATATACCTTGCAAGCGAGTGTGAATGGAACAATTCTTACGAATTATCTAGGCAGATAGAGATAGAAGATGTTCGTGATCAGAAATGTGAAAGTGAACAGGCAGAGATGCCTAACATAGAAGTAAATATGGATATCAAAATTCTGCAAAATAGAATTTTATTTGTGGGGCTTGTAGGTACAATTATAATGATAGCGGTTTGTAGTTATCTATTCTTAAATTTTCATTTACAGATACAGGAAAAAGCCATTGGCGCAGCTCTGATTGCTGTATTTTATGTAGCACTCATTATGGCATATATCCATTACGGAAAACGGTATGAGAATACGAAAAAATTAGCGCAGCCAGAAGAAAAAGCAGTACATGAATATTTGTATGCCGATGCTTTAGAAGATGCACAGGAGTATGGAAACACGGTGTTTTTTGGAGCTGAAGCTGTAGCAAAACAGAACTTCTTGGAAGGAGAGTATAAAGGTAGTAAGTTGCATTATGAGATAGAAAAAGAGCAGATGATTATCGGAAAGATGAAGGGGAAGGTAGATATTGAATTACCTGATGTATCTGTTAGTAGAATTCATGCCGGTATTTATCAGAAAGGTGATAAGGTGTTGTTACAAGACTTAAATTCTACGAATGGAACATATAAAAATGGTGTTATTTTACAGCCGGAAGAAACAGTGGAATTGAAGCCTTTGGATGAGGTACGGTTCGGTAAGATTTGTTTGACGTATCATTGACACTGAACTTGATAAATGATACCCTTGAATAGAAGTAATAACAGCCATCTGGCATGTTGGAAAACGGGAAAGGGATACGCATGAAGATAAATATTTATTATGGCGGCAGAGGTCTGATTAATGATCCTACATTATATGTAATTAATAAGATGCAGGAGGTATTGGAAGAGTTAAACGTTACGGTAGAACGCTTTAATTTATATGAGTTAAAGAATAACATTACAACGTTGCCACAGACATTAAAATCCGCAGATGGTATTATTTTATCAAGTACAGTAGAGTGGTATGGGATTGGCGGATATATGCATCAGTTTTTAGATGCCTGCTGGCAGTATGGTGATAAAGAGAAGATTAGCAAGCTTTATATGTGTCCAATTGTCATGTCTACAACTTATGGCGAAAGAGAAGGAAAATTAACGCTTGCTACTGCATGGGAAATTTTAGGTGGTATGCCATGCAGTGGTATTTGTGGCTATATTGAAGATATTGTAAATCTTGAACTCAACAAAGAATATGCAAAAATCATTGAGAAGAAAGCAGAGAATCTGTATCGTACCATTAGCCAGAAGGTATTGTGTTTCCCTGCAAGTAATCAGGTAGTAAAGAGTAAGGTTTCTAAAACACAGGTAATTGATTTAACACCACAGGAAACAGAGCAGTTATCCCAGTATGTATCTGATGATAATTATGTACAAAGACAGAAACAGGATTTACAAGAGCTTTCCAGTATGTTTAAGGATATGATTGGAAATATTGAAGTTGAAAATGGCAAAGAATATATTCAGGATTTTGAGAAACACTATAAACCGCAGCCTGCATTCAAGGCAAATTACAAAATCGTAATTGATGAGAGAAAAACCCCGTTGGCAATTGAAGTAAATGGTCCAAGCTTACAGTGTGAGTATAAGACGATTGATGGAGCAGATGTAGAGATTCAGCTGACCAGTCATGTGATGAATGAAATCATCGCAGGTCGCATGACGTTCCAGAGAGCATTTATGGGCGGTGATATGAAGATGAAAGGTGATTTCAAAATACTTCGTACATTGGACCAGATATTTGTATTTGCGGAAAGTAGTTTATAGTCAATAAATTGATAATGATATTGGAAAAGGAGATAAGATTATGGTAGATAATAATTGTATTTTTTGTAAACTTGCGAATGGAGAGATTCCAACCAATGCAATTTATGAAGATGATACTTTTAAGGTGATTTTAGATATGAGTCCAGCAACAAGAGGACATGCACTGATTCTTCCAAAACAGCATGCAGCCAATATCTATGAGCTTTCAGAAGAGACAGCAGGGGAAGTATTTAAACTTGCCAAGAAAATGGCAGCAGAGATGACAGAGAAGCTAAACTGTGATGGATTTAACATTGTACAGAATAATGGAGAGATGGCGGGTCAGACAGTATTCCATTTCCATATGCACTTGATTCCAAGATACAAAGATGATAATCAGAGAATTGGTTGGAAACCAATGGAATCTAGCAAAGAAGAGCTAGAAGCAGTAAGGAAATTGTTTGAAGCGTAAGGTGATAATGTAGGCTGGACAGTGTATAAATTGTCCAGCTTTTTGCTTTTCAGTAGGCCTTATCACACGAAAGCGTGAAAGGAATTCCTATATTAAATATAGACGAATGAGAAAAGGAGTGGGATTACATATGGCTTATAATTTTGATGAAATTATCGATAGAAGAAATACGAATTCAGAGAAGTATGATTTTGCTGTGGAGAGCGGAAAACCAGCAGATGTACTTCCGCTTTGGGTAGCAGATATGGATTTTCGTGTGCCAAAGGGAGTGCTTGCAAGAATACAGAAAGATATCGATTTGGGAATTTTTGGATATAGTAATGCAAAAGAGGATTATTTTAAAGTATTGCACCGCTGGTATCTGGAGAATTTTGGATGGGATACAAAACCAGAATGGCTTGTAAAAACATCAGGTGTTGTATTCGCGATTGCAACAGCAGTTCGTGCATTTACAAAAGAAGGAGATGCAGTAATTATTCAGCAGCCGGTATATTATCCATTTAGTTCGGTTGTAAAGAATAATAACCGAAAGCTGGTAAATAGCCCACTTGTGCTTCGTGATGGACGTTATGAGATGGATTTAGAAGATTTTGAACGTAAGATTGTAGAGAATGATGTAAAGTTGTTCATTTTATGCAGTCCACACAATCCAGTGGGACGTGTATGGACCAAAGAAGAACTGCAGAAGGTAGCGGATATTTGTCTAAAATACCAGATTCTAATTGTAAGTGATGAAATCCATAGTGATTTTACATACGAAGGACATCAGCATATGATGTTGGCAAGTCTGGGAGATGTTTATGCAGACCAGGTAATTACATGCACTGCACCAAGTAAAACATTTAATATTGCTGGACTTCAAGTATCTAATATTTTTATTCCAAACAAGGAGAAGAGAGAGCAGTTCCAGAAAGTATTGACACAAACAGGCTATGGTGGAGTAAATATGATTGGGTTGTCTGCGTGTCAGGCAGCATATGAGAGTGGCAAAGAATGGCTTGATGAATTAAAGGAATATCTGAAAGGCAATCTAGAGTTTGTCAGACACTTTTTAAAAGAAAGATTACCCGAGATTACGCTAATTGAGCCAGAAGGTACATATTTGATATGGCTGGATTTTAGGAGGTTGCAACTTACCGAGGAAGAAAGAGAGCATTTTATTGTAAATGAAGCAAAACTCTGGCTAGACAGTGGAGTGATGTTTGGAGATGTAGGAGAAGGTTTTGAAAGAGTAAATATTGCATGTCCAAGAGCTACTTTGCAGGAAGCGTTGGAAAGACTTGAAAGAGCAATAAGAAAGAAGGAAGTAAAACAATGAAAGTGATAATACATGATTTAGGGATAGAATATGATAAAATGTTACAAGATAAATGTGATGCAATGATTAGCGCAGATGGTAAGTATGCACCTTGTCAGGGGTGTTTTGGATGTTGGACAAAGCATCCTGCTGAGTGTTTTATGAAGGATAGTTTAAAAGAGGTATGTCGCGTAATCGGAAGGGCCGACGAGCTAGTCATCATTAGTGAGAATTGTTATGGTGCATATAGTCCGGCAGTCAAAAATGTACTTGACAGAAGTATCGCTACTTCTACGCCAATGAGTACATATAGGGGAAAACAGATGCATCACACATTGCGCTACGGAAAGCATGAGATGTTTAAGGTAATTACATATGGGGATATTACGCCTGAGGAAAAGGCAACCTTTGAGCTTATGGCAGAGAGGAATGCAATCAACGATGGTTATGAAAAATCAGAGGTCATTATTCTGAAATCATTAAATGAACTGGAGGATGTGATAGTATGAAAACCGTATTTATAAATGGAAGTCCCAAAAAGAAACTCAGTGCTTCTGGATATTTTTTAGATGTTCAGTGTTTTTTTACACGCGGAAATAAAGTAAAAGAAAATCTTAGAAATAAAAGTGATCATGAAAGAATTCTCAATACAATTGCAGATGCAGATACAGTTGTATTTTGTCTTCCGTTATATGTAGATGGAGTTCCTTCCCATGTACTTTCTTTCATGAAAGAGATGGAACTTTTTTGTACAGAAAGAAAATTACAGTTAAATGTTTACGTGATTTCTAATAGTGGTTTTATTGAAGGAAATCAAAGCAGAGTACTATTTCAGGTATTTGAAAACTTTTGTAAAAGAAGCGGTGTCCATTGGTGTGGCGGCATAGGAGTCGGCGGTGGAGTTATGCTAAATGTTTTACGAATTGTGTTTCTGATACAGATAGGTATATTATTATTAAATTTTGTTTTGAGTGGAGTACATAATGGTAATTGGTTACCGATAGATGCATTGATTAATTTCGCTACACAAGCGCTTATGATTATATTTTTTAACTTGGGTGTCTTTTGGTATACGTTTAGAATGGGAATGGCAATAAAAAAAGGAAACTCATGTGGTAAAAAATATACACGTATTATGATTCCTTCATTTGTGTTTATCTTATTTGCAGACATATTCTTTATAATTATTTCCCTTTTTCAAGGAGGAATATTTAGAGGTTGGCTCAGTAAAAAGTGATAAAAATATCCTCATGGATTCGTAATGAAATAGTAATCCATGAGGGTATTTTCATTTGAAAACAATTAATTTTCTTCAGTATTTTTCTGTTCTAAAACCGACTCCAGTAAATCTGTAATGGTCTGGATAGAATTCAACTGACTGCTATTGCTCATAGTTTCGATATAAGACTGTCTGTTACAGAACAGCTCATGAACTTTTTCTACTAAAAGATTCTCTGTCAGATAATCATCATCAATAATGATACTGAACCCTTGCTTCTCAAAAGATTCTGCATTGAGAATCTGGTCACCACGGCTACTGTGTGCAGATAATGGAATCAGGAGATTTGGTTTCTTCAATGCAAGAAGTTCACAGATAGCATTTGCACCGGCTCTGGAAATAACAATATCTGCCATCGCAAATACATCTTTTAATTCGCTCTTTAAGTATTCAAATTGTTTATATCCTTTTGTATTCAAAAGCAGATTATCCACTTTATCCTTACCGCAGATATGCACGACCTGAAAATCATCTAAAAGTTTTGGTAGTGCATCACGGACTGCTTTGTTAACAGAAGCAGCACCGAGACTTCCGCCAATTACCATGATAACGGGTTTGTTGGCTGTGAATCCACACATATCAAGTGCAGCGATTTTATTACCGCGTGCGAGTTCTTCGCGGATAGGTGATCCAGTCAATACAGCTTTCTCTTCTGGAAGAGTTAATAATGTTTCTGGGAAATTACAGCATATTTTTTCTGCAACAGGGATACATAGTTTATTTGCAAGTCCTGGAGTCATATCCGATTCGTGAATGACACAAGGAATTTTTAATGTTGCCGCTGCTCTTACAACTGGAACAGAGACAAAACCGCCTTTGGAAAATAAAATATCTGGTTTGATTTTCTTTAGATATTTACGTGCTTCGGCAAATCCCTTCATAACGCGGAATGGGTCTGAGAGATTTTTGATATCAAGGTAGCGTCTAAGTTTTCCTGTCGCAATGCCGTAATATGGAATATCAAAGTCTTCAATTAATTTTTTCTCAATACCTTCATAGGAACCAATGTAATGAACATCATAGCCAAGTTCTTTTAACTTAGGCAGTAATGCAATGTTTGGTGTTACGTGGCCGGCTGTTCCGCCACCTGTTAAGACAATCGTCTTTGCCATGAATCATGCCTCCCAGTCTATAGTAATAAATTATGCGTTTTCTTTTAAAAGGTTTTCCAGTGCACATGCAAGTTGGTCTGGACAAGATGTAGATTTAAAACCACATCGAATGCCTTTTAGCTTTGCGATGGCATCTTCTGCTTTCATGCCTGTAACAAGAGAAGAAATTCCCTGTAAGTTACCGTTACAGCCACCTGTGAATTTGACAGATTTGATAGTGTCATTGTCTAATTCTATATCAATTGCACTAGAGCAAACGCCCTTTGGAATATATCTCATCATCATGCCTCCAATAATTATAAATTGAAATTGTAATAATAAAGGATTATAGCAGAAAAATTTGCCACTTTCTAGCCTTTTACGGAAAAAGAGTGTCGAAATATGTAAAACGATTTATGGGTTGTCTATATTGTAGTCAAAATGGGAATAATTTATAATATAGAATACAGAAAGGAGCATGTAAAATGTCTATATTTTTAAGTAAACAGTTTCTTACCGGTATGGTCATATTACTCTTATTATTAAGCATAATATGCCAAATTATAATTGGTGTGTTATACCAGATGATGATTCAGGAAACAGATAATATGGCTGCCACGAAAAACAAACTTTTAATGCAATGTAAAGCAAAATTTGCAAATTGCTATCAGTTGCATTCAGGAGTTGCGAATATACCAGTTTTTGTAGATAAATTTTTAAATAAAATACAATTGTGGGGAATTTCTTTTAGTTCCATAGAACATCTAGGAGGACAACTTATGCTGTTGTCTGTATTTGCAGCAGGAATTGGGGTATGCAAAGGAATTATTGATGGTGAAACATTAGGTTCTCTTTTGCCATATTATATTGGCAGCTTGTTTGGACTGTATGTTTACTTTTCCGTTTCATCCCTAATTGATGTGGAAAGTAAAAAAAGAGTATTAAAAACGAACCTAGTGGATTATCTGGAAAATAATCTTGCGGGTCACTTGGATGCTATGGAAGCAAGAGGAAGTGCAATGGTATTTGAGATAAAAGAAGATGATGTTCCAAAGAAAAAAGGAGGACAGGCATTTGGAAAAGCACAGGAGCAGGAATTAGAAGAATTGTTAAAAGAATTTTTAACTTGAAAAAGAAGGCTATCTTTGCTACACTTAGTGTGATTTATACAATAATACAGTTAGAGCAAAGGAGCTGGAACAATGAGCAATAAAGTAACGTTCGATTATTCTAAGGCTTCATCATTCGTAAGCGATAATGAAGTTGAATTAATGAAAAAAGCAACATTAGATGCAAAAGAAGTTTTAGTATCTAAATCAGGTGCAGGCAATGATTTCTTAGGATGGATTGACCTTCCTGTAGATTATGACAAAGAAGAGTTTGCAAGAATTAAAAAAGCTGCAGAGAAAATTCAGAACGATTCAGAAATTTTGTTAGTAATCGGTATTGGTGGTTCTTACCTTGGTGCAAGAGCAGCAATCGAATTTTTAAGACACAGCTTTTACAATGTAGTTGATAAAGAAACAAGAAAAACTCCAGAAATTTATTTCGTAGGAAATTCTATCAGCTCTACTTACATCAAACACTTAATTGATGTAATTGGTGATAAAGATTTCTCTATCAATATGATTTCTAAATCAGGTACAACAACAGAACCTGCAATTGCATTCCGTGTATTCAAAGAGTTAGCTGAGAAAAAATACGGTAAAGAAGAAGCAGCTAAGAGAATCTACGCTACAACAGATAGAGTAAAAGGCTCCTTAAAAGGTCTTGCAACAGAAGAAGGCTATGAAACATTCGTAGTACCAGATGATATCGGTGGACGTTTCTCTGTTCTGACAGCAGTTGGTTTACTTCCAATCGCAGTATCTGGTGCAGATATTGATAAATTAATGGAAGGTGCAGCAAGTGGACGTAAAGCAGCTTTAGAACTTCCATATGAAGAAAATGATGCATTAAAATATGCAGCACTTCGTAACATTCTTTTAAGAAAAGGCAAAGTAATCGAAGTACTTGCTAACTATGAGCCAAGTGTACATTATGTATCCGAATGGTGGAAACAGTTATATGGCGAAAGCGAAGGAAAAGACCAGAAAGGTATTTTCCCAGCAAGTGTTGACCTTACAACAGATTTACACTCTATGGGTCAGTTCATTCAGGACGGCGCTAGAAATATGTTTGAAACTGTTATCAACATTGAAAGCCCAAGAGAAGAAATTATCATCGGTGAAGAACCAGTAGATTTAGATGGTTTGAACTACCTTGCAGGTAAAACAGTAGACTTCGTTAACAAATGTGCTATGAATGCAACAGTTCTTGCACACGTTGATGGACAGGTTCCTAACATGATGATTAACGTACCAGAAGTAAATGAGTTCTATTTAGGACAGTTATTCTACTTTTTCGAGTTTGCATGTGGTATCAGCGGATATTTACTTGGTGTTAACCCATTCAACCAGCCAGGTGTAGAAAGCTACAAGAAAAACATGTTTGCTTTACTTGGTAAACCAGGTTATGAAGATCAGAGAGAAGAACTATTAAAGAGATTATAATGATAGGCAGTAAAGAGGGAAGCATTTGAAGTGCTTCCCTTTACTGATTATAGTGGTCGTGATTTGTGATGC
>JAFUQM010000021.1 GCA_017472325.1 Lachnospiraceae bacterium | reverse complement strand
CCAAGAATCCCGAATAAACCATAAGGCTAAAATTCGTCGGAATAAAAAATTGTACCCAAAATGAACCCAGCCGAAAATAAAAAAGCCCCACAAACCGCTTATTTACACGGTTTGTGGGGTTTACTCTTTCTATTCGAACTCAATCGTTGCTACAGGCTTCTTGGTCAACTCGTAGCATACACGGTTAACACTGGGAACCTCTGTCGTAATTCGGTCCACAATCTTCTCCAGAATATCGTAATCAATTCTTTCAATGGTTGCGGTCATGGCATCGATAGTATTAACCGCACGGATAACAACCATGTATCCCATGCTTCTTGCGTTATCTCTTACACCAACTGCCTTGAAATCAGGAATAACTGTGAAATACTGCCATACCTTCTTATCAAGACCTGCTTTAGCGAATTCTTCACGAAGAATTGCATCAGCTTCACGGAGTGCCTCCAGACGATCACGAGTAATTGCTCCGAGACATCTTACACCAAGACCGGGACCGGGGAAGGGCTGACGATATACCATTTCTGCAGGAAGTCCTAATTCAACACCACAAGCACGAACTTCGTCTTTAAAGAGCTGTGCTAAGGGCTCAACAAGTGCAAACTGCAGATCTTCGGGAAGACCGCCTACATTGTGGTGGGACTTTACGCACTTAGCTGTTTTCGTACCACTTTCGATAATATCAGGATAAATGGTTCCCTGTCCCAAAAATTCGATACCTTCCAGCTTTCTTGCTTCTTCTTCAAATACGCGGATGAATTCTCCGCCGATAATCTTTCTCTTTTCTTCAGGGTCTGCAACATTTTCAAGCTTTCCTAAGAAACGTTCTGTTGCATCAACATAGATCAAGTTAGCATCTAACTGATTTCTGAAAACTTCAATTACATTTTCAGATTCGTTCTTACGCATAAGGCCATGATTAACATGAACACATACAAGCTGCTTACCGATTGCTTTAATCAAAAGTGCTGCCACTACTGAAGAATCCACACCACCTGATAATGCTAAGAGAACCTTCTTATCTCCTACCTGACGGCGAACCAGTTCAACCTGATCTTCAATAAAGTTCTTCATATTCCAGTTAGCTTCTGCCTTACATTCGTCAAATACAAATGCTTTGATTTCAGCTTCACCAGGCATTTCTGCATACTGCTTTTCACATTTAGCAGTGGGATGGTCTATAGAAATAATGGGAAGTCCACAGGAATAAAGTTCTTCGGATACATCAACAGGCGTCCCGTCTACTACTCGGTTTTCTCCTCCGTTCAGAATAATACCCTTTACATTATTAAGTGCATTAAGTTCCTCCAAAGTAATGTCGTGGGGGTGAATCTCACTGTAAACACCCATATCACGAATCTGACGAGCAATTACAGTATTTTCTGTGCTACCAAGATCCAGAATTACAATCATATCCTGCTTCATCGTTGTTCTCTCCTTTGATATTAAAAATTTAATAAAATTTATTGTAATACAAATGTCGCCGGATGAAAAGAATTTTTTTTATTTTTTAATCCTGTTTTAGTTTTTGCGCTTCTGCCTCTAACTTATTCATAATATCTGCAACTTTAGCAATACTGGAAAGATTCATATTACAACTTTCCAATGTTTCGCTTGCACTTGCAGTAACTTCTTCTGTTAATGCAGATACATTTTCAACGCTTTCGGATACCTGCTTATTAGCAACTGCAACAGACTCTACTGTCTGTTTTAAGTATGTAGCCTGTCCCGCAATTTCCTGGGTACTTGCATGTATCTTTTCAAAGTTTTCGGCAGTCTGTTCCACATACTCATTTTGAAGTTTATTACATTCTAACAGCGCATTCATTGCTGCTACCACTTCTTCAATAGATACAGTGATATTGCCAATTAATTCATTAATATCTCCGGTTGCGCTGTTGGTTTGGGATGCCAGGCTGGAAATTTCAGATGCAACAACTGCAAAACCTCTTCCTGCTTCTCCGGCACGGGCTGCTTCGATACTTGCATTCAGTGCCAGCATACCTGTCTGGTTCGCTACGCTTCTGATCAAACCAAGCACTGTCTGCATCTGTTCTGCATTCTGCTTAAGTCCTTCCATTTCCTGTGCAACTAATTTACTGGAACTTTCGGAGGTCTTTACCTGCTCTAAGAGATTATTCATAACCGCATTGCTCTCTGTTACTCTCTCTTCGGCTTGTCCGATTTCTTCCACAATCTTGTCTGTAGCCACTTCTACATCACTGATATAACCATTGATTTCTTCTGTCTTCTGCTGCTGTGCTTCAATGGCATCCGCTGCTTCATTGGTTCCTCTGGTCAAATCTTCCATTGCCTGCTGTGTAGAACCGATAGCTTCTCCCAGAAGACCTGTTTCATTTGTTGCTTCTCCGATATTTTCAGTAATGGAAGATGCTACACTCAGGGTAGTTTCCAACAACTTATCTGACTGTTCTTTTTGATTTTGAGCTTTATCGATATTAGCCTGATTGATCTCAACCACCTTTTTAATTGCTAATACACTGAACAGACTGGCCAATGCGATACATGCTACCACAATTTCAAAATTGGTAAGCAATTCTGACACATTTCCACCGGCCATTACTCTCTTAACAAACAATGCTACATTCACCAGCAAAGCATATGCGCAGATAGAAATAGACAATTTATAATCAGCATAAACGGTAAATGCCGAAATAACTACCAGCACATAACAAAACACCAGATCCGTTGCCGAAGTAAACAATATAAATGTGTACACTGCCGAAAAACCTATCCCCATAATATAGCGGATTAATTTTGAATCTTTCTTCTTCAAATAAATCGCAATGGCAAGCACACACGGCAAAATACACAATGTCGCAATTACAGCATAGGAACCTATTGATCTTGCACCTTTAATCACTTCCACCAGGTATGCAATTGCCAGTACCTGGTTCATAATGATAATGCCCAGCATGGCTGTCTTATTTCTGCTCTGGTCTGCATGCACCTGATTAGACAAATCCAATTTTTTTTCGTTCATTAATTTTCTCCCTCAATTTTCTTTTGCTATATATAAAACATACCTCGTTTTAATTATATATTATTATACACTCAATATATTAATTTCTACAACACAAATTTATCTTGAAAACCAAACTTTTGCTTTAGACATCCAACCATAATACTTCAATTATTTTTTTATTGCATTTCTTAGGTTTTTCTATTATTATATATTCTGTAGTTTCAACACACGGTAATGTAAATCTACATATCAAAGGAGAATTTACTATGAAAAAAATCTATGAAGGCAAGACAAAAGACGTATTTGAATTAGAAAACGGAAATGTGATGCTGAAGTTCAAGGATGATTGTACCGGCAAAGACGGTGTATTCGATCCCGGTGAGAACAGTGTTGGATTAACAATCGAAGGTATCGGTAAGGCTAACCTTCAGACATCCATCCACTATTTTGAATTGTTAAAAGAAGCAGGCATCAAACTCACTATGTAAGCGCTGATGTTGAAAATGCTACTATGGAAGTACTTCCCGCTACTGTATTCGGACATGGTCTGGAAGT
>JAFUQM010000002.1 GCA_017472325.1 Lachnospiraceae bacterium | reverse complement strand
GCCGAAGAATACGCAGATGACATGTACGAATCTGAAGAGTACATAGAAGAGGAATATGCCGAAGAATACGCAGATGACATGTACGAATCTGAAGAGTACATAGAAGAGGAATATGCCGAAGAATACGCAGATGACATGTATGAATCCGAGGAGTACATAGAAGAGGAATATGCCGAAGAATACGCAGATGACATGTACGAATCTGAAGAGTACATAGAAGAGGAATATGCTGAAGAATACGCAGATGACATGTATGAATCCGAAGAGTACATGGAAGACGAGTATGCCGAAGAGGATGCAATATATCCATATGATAACAGGGGTAAGCGCAGAAGAACTGGACGTAGCGGCAATCAGGAGAATGAGATAGTAGCGTTCTTTGTTATGCTGATAACGAAATTGCATAACCTGCCTGTTATGGATAAGATTTTGCTTGGTACAGGTGCAATTGTACTTGCGATAGCAGTAGTAACTTGTAGTATTTATATGAATATGAGTGGAATTGATGCGCAGGTGGCAGCTTTTGCGGATGCAGGAGAACAGTTAGAGAATCTTGGAATTGTTGGTGAGAGCGGACTGTTAGCAGTAACCAATGCAGAGATTGCTATGCTTGAGGCTGTGGAAGAAGCACCAGAGGAAGTAGAAGAAGAGGAAGTTAAGGAAGAATTTTCTATTGGAATTAATATGACTTCTGTAGAAAAGGATTTGAAGATTAAATTTGTCAATACAAGGACGGGAAAGTTGATTAAAGACATCCCGTTTGCAGTAAAAGTGACAGATGCATCCAAAGATTCAGAAGTGTGGACAGATGATGATAAGGATGGCATTATTTATCGTAAAGATATGACACCAGGACGCTATGAAGTTCTGATGCAAGAAATAGATGAATTGAAAGATTATACATTTTCAAACAAAGCATTATGTGTCACTGTAAAAGATAAAATCGAATATAAGCAGATTGATGTTAAGGATGAGATTAAAAGTGAATCAGAAGTCGATGCGGCAGCCGAAGATACAGCGGAAGATGTTGTAACAGAAGAAGTTCTGGAGGATACTGTAGAGTGGGTAGCCTCCACTAGAACGGAAATTGGTTCTGGTGAAGTAACGTATGAAGAAGTAAAGAAGAAGAATATACCAGATCCAACAGAAACTGCATCTCTTGTTATGACGGCGACAAGTCTTTTATCTGCAGCGAGTGTGGAGGAGGCGGTGATAACAGGCGTTAGTATTAGTGGTGCGTCAGGTATTGCTGTGGGAGAAAGCATTACATTGACAGCAGAGGTTACAGGTACTGGAGAATACTCTAAGAAGGTTACTTGGTCATCTTCAGACACGTCAGTTGCGACAGTAAAAGGTGGCACTGTAACTGGTATTTCCGCAGGCACGGTGACAATTACAGCGAAAACCGAGGATGAAAGCGTTTTTTCATCTGTAGATATTAGTGTAACAGAAAAATCGGGAGTTATTACCGGGGTTAGTATTAGCGGTGCAAAAGAGTTGACAATAGGAGAAAGCGTAACCTTGACAGCGAAAGTGGAAGGAGAAGGTGAGTATTCTAAACAAGTTACTTGGACATCTTCGGATGCGGCTGTAGCAACGGTCAGTGAAGGTGTTGTGACAGCGGTTGGAGCTGGCAGTACAACAATTATGGCTAAGACAGCGAATGAAAACGTTTTTGCATCCGTGGATATTACGGTTAAGGAGAAACCAGCTTCCGTAAATAAAGTTACAATCAGTGGAGCATCCACGGTGCAGGTAGGTGCTACGATTACGTTGTCTGCGCAAGTGGAAGGGGTAAACAATCCGTCCACGGAAGTGGAGTGGAGTTCTGCTAACAGTAATATTGCCAGCATAACAGATGACGGAAAAGTGACTGGCATCAATACGGGAAAAGTGAAGATAACAGCAACTTCTAAAGCGGATTCTACGAAATCGGATACGATAGAGATTACTGTAACAGAAACGGCACAGGAGATTACAATTGCGATTCCTGAGACATTAACAGTTTATATAGATAAAACTGAAGAACTGAAAGCAACGATTACAGGTAGTGCGGATGAGGTTACATGGAAAAGCTCTGATGCAAAGATTGCAACCGTGACAGAGTCTGGCAACACTGCAACTGTAACTGGTGTAAAAGCGGGAACAGCAACCATTACTGCTACATATGGTGGAGAAACAGCGACTTGCGTTGTTACTGTTATGCAAAACCCGGAAAGTGACAGTGAAACAGTTTTAAAGGATAAAGATGGCAACGAACTTTATATCAAAGATAGTGATGGAAAATATACGAAAGCAACTTATGCAGATTATTTTACGGCAAAGACTTTCTATAAACAGCTAAAAGCTGTAAAATATAAGTATACGGGTTGGCAGACATTGGAAGGAAAAACTTATTTCTTTGATAAAAATGGCAATCCAGTGACGGGTGAGCAGATCATCCTTGGAGCAAAGTATACTTTTGACAGTCAGGGAGCACTTGTGAGTGGTTCTGGTACAATGGGTATTGACGTATCCAAATGGAATGGTAATATTAATTGGAATGCTGTTAAAAGTTCAGGGGTATCCTATGTTATAATAAGATGTGGATACAGAGGTTCTTCGACAGGTGCACTCATTGAAGACCCGATGTTCAAGAAGAATATTCAAGGTGCGAGTGCGGCTGGACTAAAAATAGGTATTTATTTCTTTACCCAAGCGGTGACAGAGGTAGAAGCAGTCGAAGAAGCGTCCATGACCATTAATCTGATTGAAAAGTACGGCATTGCATATCCGGTATTTATTGATGTAGAAGGCAGTAGAGGACGTGCGGACGGACTGAGCAAGGATGCCAGAACAAGCATTGTCAATGCTTATTGTAAGACAATACAAAATGCCGGATATAAAGCAGGAATTTATGCTAATAAAACATGGCTTGAATCCAAACTTAACATGAGTACGCTGAATCAGTACAAGGTCTGGTTGGCACAGTACAGTTCACAGTACACGTATAAAGGAAAAGTAGATTTATGGCAGTACAGTGACAGAGGTACGATTAGTGGCATTAGTGGTAAAGTAGATATGAACATCAGCTATTTAGGATATTAAATGTAAACAATATATTATATGGAGGAAAACACATGAGAACATATTTGGTAACAGGCGGTGCAGGATTTATTGGATCTAATTACATTCATTATATGTTAAAAAAATACGGAGATGATATTAGAATCATCAATGTGGATGTGCTGACATACGCCGGCAATTTAGAGAATTTAAGAGATGTAGAAGATAGAGAAAATTATACATTTGTAAAAGCTGACATCTGTGATAAAGAGGCTATTACAAAGATTTTTGAAGAAAATGATATTGACAGAGTAGTACATTTTGCGGCAGAAAGCCATGTAGATAGAAGTATACGCAATCCAGAAGTGTTTGTACAGACCAATGTACTGGGTACACTTGTGATGTTAAATTGTGCAAAAGCAGCATGGGAACTTCCGGATGGTACTTTTAAAGAAGGTAAGAAATTCCTTCATGTATCTACAGATGAAGTATATGGTTCCTTAGAAAATGAAGGGGAATACTTCTATGAGACAACACCATATGATCCACATAGTCCATATTCTGCAAGTAAAGCATCTTCAGATATGCTTGTGAAATCTTATATGGACACATACAAATTCCCTGCGAACATTACAAATTGTTCCAATAACTATGGACCATACCAGTTCCCAGAGAAATTAATCCCACTGATTATCAACAATGCATTACAGGGTAAAAAACTTCCAGTGTACGGCGATGGTAAAAATGTTCGTGACTGGTTGTATGTAGAAGACCATGCCAAGGCAATTGATATGGTACAGGAACAGGGTAGATTGTTTGAGACATACAATATTGGCGGACATAATGAAAAGCAGAATATTGAAATTATAAATATTATCATTGAGACATTGCAGGAGATGCTTCCAGAGGGTGACCCAAGAAGAGAACTTGTTACAAAAGAGTTGATTACTTATGTTGAAGATAGAAAAGGTCATGACAGACGTTATGCAATTGCACCAGATAAAATCAAAGCAGAAATTGGCTGGTATCCAGAGACAATGTTCAAAGATGGTATCAAACTGACAATCAAATGGTTCTTTGAACATGAGGATTGGATGAAAAATGTCACAAGTGGTGATTACCAGAAATATTACGAAGAAATGTATCAGAAATAAAACGTGCATAAAAGGAGGATTGCTGTGAAAAACGGCAAGCCTTCTTTCTTGCGTGATGGAATAGCGATTGAAATAAAGGAGGAACTTTTTATGAAAGGTATTATTTTGGCAGGCGGCTCTGGAACAAGACTTTATCCATTAACAAAAGCAATATCAAAGCAGATTATGCCCGTGTACGATAAACCAATGATTTATTATCCGTTGTCTACTTTGATGCTTGCAGGCATTCGGGAGATATTAATTATCTCAACACCAAGAGATTTACCTGTTTTTAAAGATTTGTTTGGAACAGGCGAGCAGTTAGGACTCCATATGGAATATGCAATACAGGAACAGCCAAGAGGACTCGCGGATGCATTTATCATTGGTGCTGATTTTATTGGAGATGATAGCGTGGCACTTGTACTTGGAGATAATATTTTTTATGGACAGAGCTTCTCTAAATTGCTTCGTGAAGTAGCATCCAGAGAGAGTGGTGCAACCATTTTTGGCTATTATGTAAGAGACCCAAGAGAATATGGCGTGGTGGAATTTGACGAAAATGGAAAAGCGCTTTCGATTGAAGAAAAGCCTGAGAATCCAAAAAGCAATTATGCTGTACCGGGCTTATATTTCTATGATAATGATGTTGTAGAAATTGCCAAAAATGTCAAACCTTCCGCAAGAGGTGAGATAGAGATTACAAGCATCAACAACGAATATCTCCGTAGAGGTACACTTCGCGTAGAAACAATGGGACGTGGTTTTGCGTGGTTAGATACAGGTAATCACGATTCTTTATTAGATGCAGCAGATTTTGTGGCAGCATTCCAGAAAAGACAGGGACTTTATATTTCCTGTATTGAAGAAATTGCGTATAAGCGAGGCTTTATTACAAAGGAACAGCTGCTTGCACTTGCAGAGCCATTGATGAAAACAGACTATGGCAAATATATGGTAGAGGTTGCTAATGGACTCTAAGTTAAGAACAATAACGGTTGTTACAGCGCTGATGCTGATGCTTACGATTTTTCTAGTCGTCATACTGATGAATACAGATTCGACAAGGAATGCACAAGAAGTACAGAGTATACAGCAGACCGTAGTAGTGGAAGAAGTCTCAAAGGAACAGGATTTATCTGCCTTTATGTGGGATGAAACGTTTTTTGATGACAAGCCAAAGGAAAATATAGCAAAAGAATTAGATGAGCAGCAGATAGAAGAAATCTCTATGTATATTACATCGGTAGAAAAGGATATTCGCATCCAGGTATTAGATGGCATGGGAAAACTGCTGCGAAATCAGGAATTGTATGTGGAACTTGATAGCGGTGAAGAATATAAAGACCT
>JAFUQM010000020.1 GCA_017472325.1 Lachnospiraceae bacterium | reverse complement strand
TGGTGTATTTGGTATTTGGTCATACTTAATTATACCATGAATGGCAGGTTCTTCGGAGCCTGCTTTTCTATTTTTAGGTATAAAGATGGAGCTGCTGCTCCATAGATGATTACTCACCTATTTTGCAACAGCTCCTTTTTTTAAGACAAGGTTTTTAAGACGGCTACACACCATTCAAACCAAGTGTCTAGAAATACTATTTGTTATTGACTGCCAGCATCTGAAGTACGTGTTGAGCGTAAGTACTAAATACCTTGCGGTCTGACTTGAATTCTTCTGTTAACTCAAAAAAGAGTTCCTTAGAAGCGTAGTCACGTTTAAAGAAAGGTTCAAATGTTGTGTCCCATTCAGGAAGATAGGTAGAACGCTTTCTTGTATAGCAGTTGGCAGCCTGTGCAGGTAAACGGTGCATTTTATCAACGAAACCAGCAACGGATTTGTGCAGTGCAGTATCTTCTGCTGGAAGATAATAATAATCTTTGTAATTACTATAGAAATATTTCATTTCTTCTTCATATAATGGGATGCGTAGAGTACCAGACTTGCCTTCTCCACTATAATAGCAACTGTTATGGTTGAGGGAAAGTGGAACTGGAAGTGGGGCAGGGTGGTTGATACGCATAATCAATTCTTGGCGTTTGACACCATGAATATCAGTATAGTAGTTTGCTTGTGCCTGTTTTGCCTTGACTGGAGTGTGGAACAGGTCGTGATAAGCTAGGATAGGTGTAATGCTAAGCATTCCCTTCATGTCATCCAGATTATGTTGAATGAGTGCCTGAAAAGAAATATCATCTGGATTTTCTACATATCTTTTATATACCTCGATTAATTCTCCACCGCTAAATAAGTCATCACGTTGTATACCAAGGAATAATTCAATATCTTTTTGTTTGCAGCGTTCGAGTTGCAGCATTGCTTTATAAGGAGCAACGCGTTTGTAAATATCTGTACCTTCATAGATAGAAAAATCAAATGGAATATCATAGCATGCACCACGTTGCTTGATAAATGGCAGATCAAAGGTGTTGCCATTAAAATGAAGGAAATGTTCATAATTTTGATGAAATAAGTAAAATTCCGTCAAAATATCTTTTTCTTCATCATAATTGGTGGCAAACCATTGGATGACATGCCAGGAATTTTCTTCGTAGTATGCAGCACCAATTAAGTAGATAGAAGCATTTTTGGCAGTGAATCCAGTTGTTTCTATATCAAGAAATAAGATTTTATCCAGTGGAGCAATATGTTCTAATGGATAATTTACTGTAAAATTATCAAGTTTATGCTTTAAAGTTCTCATAGGGACTCCTTTGGTTTTCTTTTGACGTATTATAGCATATTTTTCAAATTTTCAGTAGTATTTTTCGACAAAAGATAGTATATTTATATCAGTGGTCTGAAACAGCATTGTATTTATAAAAATGTAGTTTTCGGACGTGTATGAAAATAGGATATGGAGGAAGGAAGATGGCGAGATTGACATTTTCGGGTGGTATTCATCCTTATGATGGTAAAGATTTGTCAAAAGACAAACCGATTAAGGAAGTGCTTCCCAAAGGTGATTTGGTATATCCGTTATCACAGCATATAGGAGCACCAGCGGTTCCTATTGTTGCAAAAGGGGATAAGGTATTAACTGGACAGAAGATTGCAGAGGCAGGCGGTTTTGTATCTGCGCCTATTTATGCAACTGTTTCCGGAACAGTTAAGGCGATAGAGCCAAGAAGAGTTGTTGCCGGTAATATGGCAATGTCTATTGTAGTTGAGAACGACGGAGAATACGCAGAGGTAGAATACCAACCAGTAAAACCGTTAGAAGAACAGACAAGAGAAGAGACCATAGAGCTTATCAAAGAAGCTGGTATAGTAGGTATGGGTGGTGCTGGCTTCCCAACACACGTGAAGTTATCACCAAAGGAACCAGAGAAGATTGATTATGTAATTGTAAACTGTGCAGAATGTGAGCCATATCTGACATCAGATTACAGACGTATGATTGAGGAACCAGAAAAACTGATACAGGGATTAAAGGTATCCTTGAAGCTATTTGAAAAGGCAAATGGAATTCTGGCGGTAGAAGATAATAAGCCAGATTGTATTGAACTATTAAAGAAATTAGTAAAAGATGAACCAAGAATTCATGTAAAAGCATTAAAGACCAAGTATCCACAAGGTTCTGAAAGACAGCTTATTTATGCAGTAACCGGAAGAGCAATCAATTCTTCCATGCTTCCTGCTGATGCAGGCTGTGTTGTGAATAACGTAGATACAGTAGTGGCTATTTATAATGCAGTTATTCTTGGAAGACCATTGATGCACCGTATTGTAACAGTGACAGGAAATGCCATAGCAGACCCACGTAATTTCCTTGTTAGAATCGGTACAAATTATCATGAATTAGTGGAAGAAGCAGGTGGATTTATCAAAGAACCAGCTAAAATTGTTTCTGGTGGACCAATGATGGGGACAGCATTATTTGACCTTGATGTGCCAACGACAAAGGCTTCTTCTGCATTGTTGTGTATGTTAAAAGACGAAGTTTCTTTCTGGCAGCCAAGTGCCTGCATCAATTGCGGCAGATGTGTAGAAGTATGCCCAGGAAGAGTATTGCCAAGTAAACTTGCGGATTTTGCAGAACATGGCGATGAAGAGAATTTCTTAAAGTATAATGGTATGGAATGCTGTGAATGTGGATGCTGTAGTTTTGTATGTCCTGCGAAGAGACATCTGACACAGTCAATCAAATCCATGAGAAAAATACAGTTAGGAAAACGTAAGAAATAGGAGGAAAAGAAATGAGTGATTTGATGAAAGTATCATCCAATCCCCATATAAGATCAAAGGCAACAACGAGTAATATTATGCTTGCTGTTGTAATTGCCCTGCTTCCTACGGCTTGCTTTGGTATTTATAATTTTGGACTGGATGCACTGATTTTAATTCTGGTGACAGTAGCAACAACAGTACTGACAGAGTTTATATATGAAGTAGCAATGCATAAAAGGGTAACAATAGGAGATTTCTCTGCAGTTGTTACAGGTCTTTTATTAGCATTAAATTTACCAGCTTCCGCACCGTGGTGGATTGGTGTGATTGGTGGTGTATTTGCAATTCTTGTAGTAAAGATGTTATTTGGCGGATTGGGACAGAACTTTATGAATCCTGCACTTGGTGCAAGATGTTTTCTGTTAATCTCCTTTACATCAATTATGACGAATTTTGACTGTGATGCTTATACAGGGGCAACACCATTGGCACAGTTAAAAAATGGAGAAGCAGTGAACGTTCTTGATATGGTAACAGGACATATTTCTGGTACCATCGGTGAGACTTCCATGATTGCTATTGTGATTGGAGCCTGTTTCTTAATTCTCGTAGGTATTATTGACCTTCGTATTCCAGGAACATACATTGTAAGTTTCCTTGTATTTGTTGGTATTTTTGGCGGACATGGTTTTGACTATACATATTTGACGGCGCAGTTAGCAGGTGGCGGTCTGATGCTTGGTGCATTCTTTATGGCAACAGATTATGTAACAAGACCAATTACAAAAAGAGGACAATATGTATATGGTATCTTACTTGGTATTTTAACAGGTATATTCCGTATTTTTGGACCTTCAGCAGAAGGAGTATCTTATGCAATCATTATCGGTAACTTACTTGTTCCGTTAATTGAAAAAGTAACCTGTCCAAAAGCATTTGGTAAAGGAGGAGAAAGAGCATGAAAAATATGAT
This sequence comes from Lachnospiraceae bacterium, assembly GCA_017472325.1. Classification (GTDB taxonomy): domain Bacteria; phylum Bacillota; class Clostridia; order Lachnospirales; family Lachnospiraceae; genus RGIG4733. The sequence goes on along the minus strand of JAFUQM010000020.1, from coordinate 60,162 downwards.
GAAAGATGCTGCGATTCTCTTTGCTATTACCATATGTGCAGGATTGATTCTTGGCTTTGTATACCAGTTAACAAAAGAGCCAATCGCAGAACAGGAATTAAAAGCGAAAATGGAAGCGTATCAGGAAGTATTTACTGATGCGGCATCCTTTGTAACACTAGAGCATGCAGCAGAGGAAGGGACAGCAGAAGCAGCAGTTGTAGATGGTGCTGTGGCTGCGCTTGATGCCAATAACAATACACTTGGTTATGTATTAACGATAACAAGCCATGAAGGTTATGGTGGAGATATTACTTTTACTATGGGTGTAAGAATGGATGGTACATTAAATGGTATTTCAATCTTAGCTATCTCCGAAACACCGGGACTTGGTATGAAGGCAGAAGATGTGTTAAAACCACAGTTTGCTGACAAATTGGCAGAACGGTTCGAAAGCACAAAAACAGGTGCCGTAGCGGATAATCAGATTGATGCCATCAGCGGTGCTACCATTACAACGAATGCATTTGTAAATGGTGTCAATGTAGGACTTGAGTTCTTCCACTCTGAATTACAGGAAGGGGGTACTTACTAATGAACCGTGCAGGTGAACGTGTTTATAATGGACTTATCAAAGAAAATCCAACTTTTGTATTAATGCTTGGTATGTGTCCTACACTTGCTGTTACAACATCAGCCATCAATGGTCTTGGCATGGGACTTACAACAGCAGTTGTTTTGACACTGAGTAATATGATTATTTCATTGCTTCGGAATATTATTCCGGATAAAGTAAGAATTCCAGCTTTTATTGTTATTATTGCTTCTTTTGTAACAATGATACAGATGTTATTGCAGGCATATATCCCATTTTTATATAATGCACTGGGCATTTATATTCCGCTTATCGTTGTAAACTGTATTATTTTAGGCCGTGCGGAATCCTATGCATCTAAAAATCCAGTGATTCCATCTATTTTTGATGGTATTGGTATGGGACTTGGTTTCTCTTTTGCTCTGACATGTATTGGTGCGGTAAGAGAATTGCTTGGTGCTGGTGAGATTTTTGGAATTGCTATTATGCCGGAATCTTATGTACCAATGAGTATTTTTGTACTCGCGCCAGGTGCGTTTTTCGTATTGGCAGCCCTGACAGCACTACAGAATAAACTTCGCATCAATGGAGAGAAAAAAGGCAAAGACATGTCTAAGGTACAGTCTGGCTGCAGTCATGATTGTATGAGTTGTGGTGATACAGGCTGCAATCATAGATTCTATGATGAGACTGCAACAGATGGACCAGTAGGTAAAGCAGAAGAAAAGAAAACTGTAGCAGAAAAGACAGCAGAGCAACCAAACGCTGTGACAGATAAAGAAGAGAAGAAGGAGGAAGAAGTATGAGTGAAGTAAAAGAATTGCTGGTTATTTTAATCAGTTCCTCTATTATTAGTAATGTTGTACTCAGCCAGTTCCTCGGACTTTGCCCATTTCTTGGGGTATCTAAGAAGGTAAACACAGCAGCCGGTATGGGCGGCGCTCTGATTTTCGTTATTACATTATCTTCTGCAGTTGCAGGAGCAATTTATGAGTATATTTTAGTACCACTTGATATTACGTATCTGCAGACAATTGTATTTATTCTCGTCATTGCAGCACTTGTACAGTTTGTAGAAATGGTTTTAAAGAAATTTATGAAATCTCTGTACGAGGCGTTAGGTGTATATCTTCCTTTGATTACAACAAACTGTGCAGTACTTGGTGTAGCACTTACAAATGTGCAGAAAAGCTATGGTATGTTGGCAAGTGTTGTAAATGGTTTTGCAACAGCACTAGGTTTTATGATTGCGATTGTAATTTTAGCAGGGCTTCGTGAAAAAATGGAATACAATGATGTGCCAGAATCCTTCCGAGGTATGCCGATTGTATTAATTACAGCAGGCCTGATGGCAATTGCATTCTGCGGTTTTTCAGGATTGCTGTAGGAAAGGAGCATACAGATGAATATAACAGGTATTTTAATTGCAACACTTGTCGTAGGAGGCGTAGGCTTGTTCATTGGTTTGTTCCTCGGTGTGGCAGCAATTAAATTTAAAGTAGAAGTAGATGAAAAAGAAGAGGCAGTACTTGCGGTATTGCCAGGTAATAACTGTGGTGGCTGTGGTTATGCAGGCTGTTCTGGTCTTGCTGCAGCAATTGCGAAATCAGAAGCGCCAGTCAATGCGTGTCCTGTTGGCGGTGAACCAGTTGCACAAAAAGTAGCAGAGATTATGGGTGTCACAGCAGAAGCTGGTGTGAAACAGGTTGCTTTTGTAAAGTGTCAGGGAACCTGTGACAGAGCCAAAAATGATTATGAATATCTTGGCGTGGAAGATTGTAGTGTACTTGCATTTGTGCCAAATGGAGGTGCAAAAGCATGTAATTACGGATGTCTTGGATATGGAAGCTGTGTGAAAGCGTGTCCATTTGATGCGATTCATATAGTAGATGGCGTTGCAGTTGTAGATAAGGAAGCATGTAAAGCGTGCGGTAAATGTATTGCAGCATGTCCAAAACAGTTAATTGAATTGGTACCTTATACAATGAAACATGCGGTGGCATGTAGTTCTACAGAAAGAGGTCCTGTTGTTATGAAGGTTTGTGAGACAGGATGTATTGGATGTAGTTTATGTGCAAAGGTTTGTCCGACAGGTGCTATTACAGTAGAGAATTTCCTGGCACATATCGACCAGGAAAAATGTACTGGTTGTGGTGCATGTAAAGAGAAATGTCCTAAGAAAGCAATTATTTAATAATATTGCATTTTGTGCGGGATAGAAAAGTGATTGGTTATGGTTGTAATCCAGAGGAATAGTGAAGAGTGTTGTCATTGGTAATAAATACAGCTTCAATGCCTTCTAAGGATTCCACAAGTGCCATGCCCTTTTCTAATCCGAGAGCAAAGCAGGCGGTGCTTAAAGCGTCTCCGTCTGTGGAGGATGCAGATAATATCGTAACACCAAACAGGTTATTCTGAATAGGATAACCTGTTTTTGTATCTAAGATATGATGATAAAGCGTTCCGTCTTCCGTTGTAAAATAGCGTTCATAAATACCAGAGGAAACGAGTGAGGAATCAGTTACAGGAAGTGCAATGGCGCTTTCATTCCTATCTCCAAATGGTTGCTGAATACCAATTGTAAAGGCAGAACCGTCTGGTTTGCTGCCAACGGTTAATACATTGCCACCAAGATTAATGATAGCGCTTTTAATGTTTGCTGAGAGAAGATATTCTTTGAGTTTATCAGCAATATAGCCTTTGGCAATAAAGCCTAAGTCAATGGAAGCATTTGGATCTGATAAGGAAACAGTGGTGGTAGTATCGGTTTTGCTTATCGTTATATTTTTATAATTTACATGTGAAAGCAGTGATGTAATATCAGCCTCAGAAGGAACGGAAGGATTTGTGGCTGAGAAGTTCCAAAGATTGCTAAGGGGCGCAATGGTAGCGTCAACGATTCCATTTGTAAGTGTACTGTAATAAACTGCTTTTTCTAATAAATAAGCTGTTTCAGAAGAGACAATAACAGGTTTACCGTCTGCATGGTTAATATTCCATACGTCACTATTTTCAAGCGTGCGGCTTAGCATGGTTTCGTATTGTTCACAAAGTGCAAAGCAGTTGTCAAAAATTTGTTCATCGAAAGTTCCATATAAGGTAATCTGAATGACGGTATCAAAATAAAATCCTGTTTTTGTCACAGGTGTTGTATTGATATTGTGTGATTTATTTGCCGCATAGCCTGCGAAAAGGCAGCATATAAGTAAGCAAAGTATTGCGAGATATTTATACTTACGGGAAGAAGTCATATGTATAGCCTCCGATGAAATGTCGTTATTCTTATGTATCTTATGAACAATGGATCCTGATAGTATGCGATAAAAGCAGCACAAAGCGATAAAAGCAGGATTTGTATTTTCTGTTATTTCGTGTTATTTTATTAATAGCATTTTAACATAACGTGTGGGAGGTGCCAAATGAAATTTGATGATGAATATGATGATCAAAGTGCCGGATTGCCAATAGCGCAAATGACCGTTGGCGTATCTTTTTTTGTTATGCTGATTCTGGCACTTGTATTATATATGAATAGAGAGCCAGAAAAGTCACAACAGTCACAACAGAATAACGTAGCTATCACTGATAATGCAGAACAGATTACAGCGGAAGAAACAGAATCTTTGATAGAAGAAGGAGACAATCTGGATAAGTTGATTGCAAATGGAACTTTGACAGCGGATGATTTGGATTTCTGGGATATGTATCCAGAGGAAACAGAAGAAGAGGAAGCTGTAGAAGAGACAGAGACGAAAGCAGAAGAGGCGAAGAAGGAGGATCCTTCTACAGATGGGAAACATACACTTGTAATAGAAGATGATGGTACAGAAAACTGGGTTGCCATTAATCAGTATCTTACAAAGCATGAGTATGATTATTCCGGTCTTGTATATAAGAAGCCAATTATGTCCTATTATGAAGAGGGCAAGAAAATATCTTATACAGGCATTCGTGTTTCTAAATACAATGAGTTTGTGGATTATACGAAATTGAAGAAATCAGGTATTGATTATGCCATGATTCGTATTGGTGCAAGAGGATATAGCACAGGGCAGATTACATTGGATGAAAATTTTGATAAAAATGTAAAGGATGCCGTCGGTGCCGGATTAGATGTTGGGGTATATTTCTTTTCCCAAGCAGTGACAGAAGAGGAAGCAATTGACGAAGCAGGTGTGGTTTTAGCTGCAATTGCGGAACATGAGATAACGTATCCTGTAGTCTTTGCGATGGATTTTGTGGAAAATGATACATCCAGAGTAGAGGCATTGACCAGAGCAGAGAGAACTGCCATTGCCAATGCATTTTTATCATTGATTCAGGAAGCAGGGTATAATGCCATGCTTTATGCTGATAAAGAGTGGTTAATTAATAAAATTGATTTGACTCTTTTGTCTTCTTATGACATATGGCTTTCACAGGAATCTGATGTGCCGGATTATCCATATAAGTTCTCTATGTGGGAATATACGAAAAGTGCTAAGGTAGAAGGTATGGCAGAAGTTGCAGAGTTATCGATTAGTTTTATTGATTATGAGAACAAGTAGAGTATGAAGTATGCAAAGATTGAAAGGCAATTATTGCTGTATGAATTTTTTCCCCATGTCAGGAAATGAAACAAGAAGAGATGGAGAGAAGATTCAGCCAGCAAGCAAAAGATAAAAAGAGATATCGCAGATTTGGCAGAAAAAGCGTATCAGATATCGGATGAGTAGGAGTGGAAAAAGGTGCATTTTGTGAATGCAAAAGGAATTCTGTCAGCAGAAAATGGAATGAATGTATACCGTGGGTGTACGCATGGCTGCATCTATTGTGACAGTAGAAGCAAATGCTATCAATTCATACATGATTTTGAAGATATAGAAGTAAAGCAAAATGCGCCAGAGTTGCTAGAGAGAACACTGCGTTCCAAACGGAAAAAGTGTATGATTGGTACAGGAGCTATGTGTGATCCATATATGCATTGCGAAGAGGAGTTGCTACTGACAAGAAGATGCTTGGAAATCATTGAGCATTATGAATTTGGTCTGGCAATTCAGACAAAATCTGACCGGATCTTACGTGATATGGATTTGCTCAAAAGCATCAATAAAAAGGCAAAGTGTGTGGTACAGATGACTTTAACGACTTATGATGAGACGTTATGCCAAATAATAGAGCCGAATGTTTGTACAACCAAAAGAAGATTTGAGGTCTTGCAGGAATGTCGTAAAAATGGAATTCCAACAGTGGTGTGGCTTACACCTATTTTGCCATTGATCAATGATACAAAGGAAAATTTAGAAGGAATTCTTACGTATTGTATACAAGCGGAGGTATATGGAATTATCAATTTTGGTATGGGATTAACATTACGGGAAGGAAATAGAGAATATTTTTATGAAGCGTTGGAACATCATTTTCCTGGAATGAGAAGCAGATATCATAACAAATATGGATATGCATATCAGGTAATGAGTGACAAACAAAGCGAATTGATGAAACTTTTTTATGATACGTGTAAAAAGCATGGAATTATATGTGATGTGGAGCAATGCTTTGCATATCTTAGAGAGTTTCCAGAGAAATATGAACAAATGACATTATTCTAGGAAAGAGATATTTGTGATAAAACAGAAAACAAAATCTATCAGATATTGGAAAGGGAATAAGGAGCAGTGATACTTGAAACAGAAAGACTCATTTTAAGAGAATATAGCATGAAAGATTTTGATGCAATATTTGAAATATTATCAGATGCAGAAACCATGCAACATTATCCGAAACCCTATGATGAGGAACAAACAAAACATTGGATAGAATGGAATCTTCAAAACTATAAAGAATATGGATTTGGAATATGGGCTGTTGTACTAAAAGAAACAGGCAAATTCATAGGTGACTGTGGTATTTCAATCCAAAATATCGATGGAGAGTTTCTGCCAGAAATTGGATATCATATTCATAAGAAGTATTGGAGAAAGGGATTTGGCAGTGAAGCTGCACGTGCGGTTAGAAACTGGGCATTTGAAAACACCAAATATAATTGCTTATATTCCTATATGAAATATACAAACATAGGATCATATTCGACTGCTATTGCAAATGGTATGAAAAAAGTAAAAGAATATCCAGATGAAAAAAATAAAATTTCTTATGCATACGCTATAACACGTGAAGAATGGGAAGTACTGAACAGATACGAATAGACAGAGACAAGTGTATGAGAAGAGTATAATGTGAAATATTAAGCCAAACATAGGGAGAGATGCAATCAACCCTACTAAAATAAGAAAACAGCAAAAAAGTAGGGGCCCAGGAAGGAAAGCAACCCTACTAAAATAAGAAAACAGCAAAAAAGTAGGGGCCCAGGAAGGAAAACCCCCTACTAAAATAAGAAAACAGCAAAAAAGTAGGGGCCCAGGAAGGAAAACACCCCTACGAAATACATAATTAGAAAGGATGAGGTGACAAATGAGTATTACAGTGAATTTATACTATACGGGCAGCAATGGTAATGCAAGAAAATTTGCAGAAGAGATGATGGCAAGTGGAATTGTAGATGCAGTACGCGCGGAGGAAGGAAATGAACGGTATGAATATTTCTTTCCAATGGACGATCCAGAAACTGTCTTGCTAATTGATAGATGGAAAAACCAAGTAGCTATCGATATACATCATAAATCTGAAATGATGAAACAAATAGCAGAACTTCGTGACAAATATAAACTTAGACTAAGAGTAGAGCGATATATGGATGAGATTATAACAGAAAGGTGAAAGAAGTAAGAAGCAAGGACTATAACAATGGTAGAAGAACTTTTTGTGAATGAGAAGCCATATCAAGTAATAAAATTGTTAGGCAAAGGAAAAGGCGGTTATTCTTATCTTGTTTCAGATGCGGATGGGCAGTACGTGTTAAAACAGATACATCATGAGCCATGTGATTATTATCAGTTTGGTAATAAGTTGGAAGCAGAGATACATGACTATAAAAGATTACGGGAAATTGGTATTAGAATTCCATGTATGTTAGATGTTGATGTAGAGAAAGAACGAATTCTAAAGGAGTACATAGAAGGAGATACGATTTATGATTTGGTTCTGCGTGATGCGATAAAACCAGAGTATACCAGACAAATACAGGAGATGTGTCAGCGATTATACCCTGCCAATACTAATATTGATTATTTTCCAACGAATTTTGTGGTACAGAAGGAAGAACTGTATTACATTGATTTTGAATGTAATCATTATATGGAAGAGTGGAATTTTGAAAACTGGGGCGTCAAATATTGGTCAAAGACGCCAGAGTTTTTAAAATATGTTGAGGAGCATTAAGGCATTGGCAACAAATGAATATGCTGTGGATTAAGGTATAGGATACAAGTGGAGAGAATGATGAAAAGATTACTGGTCACAGGTGCATCGGGGTTTCTTGGCAGTAGGATTGTGGAATTTTATAAAGATAAATTTGAGATTTTTGCACCAACTCATGCTGAATTAGATATTACAGATGAAAAGGATGTTTTAGCAAAATTTGAAGAATGGAATCCAGATTATGTAATTCATTGTGCGGCTATATCAGCGGTGGCAAGATGTGAACAAGAGCCAGATATGTCATGGAAGATTAATGTAGAGGGAAGTATTCATATTGCAAAAGCATCTGCAAAGATACATGCGAAATGTATTATTTGTAGTTCGGATCAGATTTATTTTGGCAGTACAGAAAATGGACCACACAAGGAAACAGAGTGCGTGCTGCCGTATAATGTATATGGAAGAGAAAAATTAAAAGCAGAAGAAGCGTGCCTTGCTATTGATGCAGATTGTGTATTGTTGCGTTTATCATGGATGTATGATAGAAAAACATTGTATAAGCAGGAAAACAGTAATTTTATGCGGATGTTACTGGATAAAATGCGGACAGAGGAAGTATTGCTATATCCAGTGCATGATATCAGGGGCATTACTGATGTAAATGAGGTAGTAGAGAACCTTGAGAAAATGTTTACGGTACCCGGTGGTGTATATAATTTTGGTTCACCAAATAAAAATAACACTTATGATACAGTATATGAGGTGTTTTCGGAATTGGGACTGGATACGCAACGATTACAGCGTAATGAAGATGCTTTTATGAACAATCCAAGAGATATCAGTATGTGTCAGCAAAAACTGAACGCTTGCGGGATATATTTTTCAACAACAAAAGATGCGATGTTGCGTAATATCAAAGAAGGGTTGAGTAGTAACGATGAATGAGGTTAATAAGACATTATATATTCCGTTGTATGGCAAAGCAAATGTTAGTAAAAAGGGAATTATTTTAAAAGATGTAAAAGCGGAATTGATTTGGGAAAAAGAAGGCTTTGCACTTCATGGAAAAGCAAAATCCAAATGGCTGACATATTATATGGGGATGCGTTCTGCTACTTTTGACCGATGGGTCAATAAGCAGATTGCAGATTTACCAGAGGCAACGATATTGCATATAGGCTGCGGTATGGATAGCAGGATAGAGCGTATCGGTGCAATGCAAAATGTATGGTATGATATTGATTTTCCGGATGTCATTCAAGAGAGAAAGCGTTATTACAAGGAGAATATGAATTATCATATGATAGAAGCAGATGCCAGGGAAACGGTATGGATTGAGCGTATTCCAGAAAAAGAAACTGCAGTTGTTATCATGGAAGGGGTAAGTATGTACTTTACAACGCAGGAATTAGAAAAACTGTTACAGGCATTATGCACTCATTTTCAGCATATTCATCTTCTGATGGATGCTTATACAGATTTTGCAGCAAAAGCATCCAAATATAAGAATCCAATCAATGATGTTGGTGTAACGATGGTATACGGGTTGGATGAACCGCGTTCCATTGAAAAACAGACAGGACTCATTTTTTTGCAGGAACTAAATATGACACCAATGGAAATGATTCGTGAATTAAAAGGATTTGAACGTTTCTTTTTCAAGATTATGTTTGGTGGTAAGGCAGCAAAGAAAATGTACCGTCTATATGAATATGCATCTGAAAAAGCATAGAAAGAGTTGTTGCGCGGATAGCGTGTATTAATGCTTGTCCGCGTAGATTATACTTTCTTAATCTGCCACTGTCTACTATGTGCACGTGTATCTTTGCTTTATTTAGAAAACGCCAAATACAGATTATCGTCGCGCCTATACATATGCTGCTATTTTCTGTAAGACGCAAACAGTGCTTCGACGGTTGCGTATAATCAAAATCAGGTGCTAAGAAATACCTAATCTGGAAGAGTATAATTTTTTATTTTAGTTGAAATAGGTAGTTCTGAATAAATATCTGCATATTTGGAAGGCAAAAGACCTTCAATATAATTTTGGGAATAGTTTTTCTTTAATCCTTTGGAGGACAAAATATCAATTGCTTTATTGTATGCAATTGCTGCCTCGATTTCTGTATTATAGGTGCCAATGACATAATTGCCACGGATGTGAATGCGTGCTTTATATTTTGTTGTACCATTTACGGTAACATGACTGACACCATGATACGTATTAAGAATTTCTATATTTTCATATCGAAAATCCGTGTCATCGCCATTGATGAAACGGTAGTCTTTATTTTTTACACCATAATTTTTAATATGATAACGATTTAATATATTTACCTGCATTCCATAGTCTGCAACAAAAAGATGTCCATTGCGCTGCATAATTTTATGGGAAGAATAGTAGAATAAATCTTCTATATCAAATTTGAGTTCCTTTGTAGGAGACAGATAATACAGAAAATACTTACTACGCATATAAATTGGTGTAGAAAAATAAATATTATTGTCTCTAAAATTAATGAGAATAACCCATTTTTCAAAGGAAAGCATCTGGTCAGCATGATAATCGGAAATACAGCGGTTATGATCGCGCAGAATCAGAGATGCTTCTGTATAAGCTCTGTGAGCATCTTCCCAGGTGTCGTAGCTTCCAAGACTGATGTGTTTTTGCTTATAAGTAATGGAAGAACGGTAATATATGGAATTGTCCTTGCGCGTTGCCTGATATACGCCAGTATTTGTTGGTTTCATGAGAAATTCCTTCGATATTGTTATGTCGTGTCACAGTGTGTCAACTAAGTATACCATTTTGAGATAAATATTACAATTTTAGAAATATTTTTCCTGACTCCTGTATAAAATATTAAAGAGTTATGAAAAAATTATGACATCCAGTTTACAAACTGGTCAAAGTAGGAGTGAGAAAAAATGTACAAGAAATACGTAACTATTTTATTATTAGGACATATGATATTGGCAGTATCATGGTTGAATGTAAAAGGAATTACGGTGAACAGAATTGCATCCACAGCAGCGTTTCAACTGAGGTTTATGGAAGATTTTGAGGAGGTAGAGGAGACAAGCCTTGCCTGCATGGTCAAAAGGGCAGCCTCTGACCAACGCGTAGTAGATTGTGATGTACTTGAACGTGAGATGCTGTATGAATTGTCGGAGGAAGATTATGAAGTATTACTTAGAATTGTTGAAGCGGAAGCAGGATGCGAAGATGTAAAAGGAAGAATGCTTGTGGCGGGTGTTATTTTAAACAGGGTTACAAGTGACAAGTTTCCTGATACAGTAAAGCAGGTTGTATTTCAACAGGAGAACGGAGTTGCACAATTTTCACCAATTAAAGATGGCAGATATTATAATGTCTGTGTCAGTGATGAGACAATAGAAGCTGTTACAAGAGTGCTGTATGGCGAAGATTTATCTGAAGGAGCACTTTATTTTGCATCTAGAAAATATGCAAATCCAGAGAGAATGCAATGGTTTGACAATCATTTAACACTCTTATTCTCTTATGGTGGACATGAATTCTTTTTATAACATTGCACATTGTAACAAGCATTACACATTGCACAGAAAAATTTTCTGATTATGGTTTTTGTTTCTTTCTACTCATTGCACAGAAAATACAAGTATGTTATAATACTGATTTGATAAATTGAGAATAACGCAAAGTACGAAAGGTAGAGTGACATGGAAGTATTATATAAGAGTACAAGAAGTAACAGTGCACCTGTAACAGCATCACAGGCAATTTTGAAGGGATTATCAGATGACGGCGGATTATTTGTACCAGAGAAAATCCCAGCACTTGATAAGAGCCTGGCAGAGCTTTCTAAGATGTCTTATCAGGAAGTTGCATACGAAGTTATGAAACTGTTTTTCACAGATTTCACAGAAGAAGAGTTAAAAGACTGTATTGCAAAAGCATACGATTCTAAATTTGATACAGAAGTAATCGCACCTATGGCAGAAGCTGATGGCGCTTATTATCTGGAATTATTTCATGGCGCTACAATTGCGTTTAAGGATATGGCACTTTCCATTTTACCACATCTGTTAATTACTTCTGCAAAGAAGAATAACAGTAAAAATGATATCGTTATTTTAACAGCAACATCCGGTGACACAGGCAAAGCAGCACTTGCTGGCTTTGCAGATGTAGAACATACAAAAATTATTGTATTTTATCCTAAGAATGGAGTAAGTCCAATTCAGGAAAAACAGATGGTAACACAGAAGGGTGACAATACATATGTAGTCGGCATTCATGGTAACTTTGATGATGCACAGACAGGAGTAAAACAGATTTTCTCTGATAAGGAATTAGCAGCAGAAATGGATGCAAAAGGATTCCAGTTCTCCTCTGCAAACTCTATTAACATCGGACGTCTTGTACCACAGGTTGTATATTACGTATATGCCTATGCAAAGCTTTTAGAAGAAGGCAAGATTGAGGATGGAGAGAAGATTAATGTTGTTGTACCAACAGGTAACTTTGGTAATATTTTAGCAGCTTACTTTGCACAGAACATGGGACTTCCAATCAATAAACTGATTTGTGCGTCCAATGATAATAAAGTTCTGTTTGATTTCTTTACAACAGGTTGCTATGACAGAAACAGAGAATTTGTTTTAACAACATCACCGTCTATGGATATTTTAATTTCCAGTAACTTAGAGCGTCTGATTTATATGACAGCAGGCAGTGATGCAGACAAAAATGCTGCTTTTATGGCTTCCTTATCAAAAGAAGGGAAATATACAATTACAGACGATATGAAAGCGCAGATGAAAGATTTCTATGGAAACTATGCATCTGAAGCAGAAACAGCAGAAACAATCAAAGCATTATATGACAAAACGGGCTATGTTATTGACACACATACAGCAGTTGCTTCCTGTGTATACAACAAATATAAACAGGAAACAAATGATGCAACAAAAACAGTGATTGCATCTACAGCAAGTCCATTCAAATTTACAAGAAGTGTAATGAATGCAATTGATACGAAATATGATGCGATGGGAGATTTTGAACTTGTAGATGAACTTTCTAAAATTGCAAATGTAGATGTTCCAAATGCAATTGAGGAGATTCGTACTGCACCAGTGTTACATGACCATGTATGTGATAAAACACAGATGCAGCAGACAGTGAAAGATTTCTTAGGTATTTAAATTTTAACAGTAAAGTGATATTACAATGAATTTTCACATATTAACTTTGTTCCCTGAGATGATAGAGAATACTGCTATGACGAGTATTTTAGGACGTGCTATTGAAAAAGGTACAATCAACGTTTCGGCAGTCAATATCAGGGATTATACACAGAACAAACATAATAAAGTAGATGATTATACGTATGGCGGTGGTGCAGGCATGCTTATGCAGGCACAGCCGGTTTACGATGCTTATCAGGCTGTTGCAGATAAGATTGGTAGAAAAGCAAGAGTTATTTATATGACACCACAGGGTCAGGTATTTAACCAGCGCATGGCAGAAGAGTTTGCCAGAGAAGAAGATTTGGTTTTTCTATGTGGACATTATGAAGGCATTGATGAGAGAGTTCTTGAAGAAATCGTAACAGATTACGTATCGATTGGAGACTATGTACTGACTGGTGGAGAGTTACCGGCAATGGTTATGATTGATGCCATTGCTAGACTCGTTCCGGATGTACTGCATAACGAGGATTCTGCCGAGACGGAATCCTTTTCTAATTATTTGTTAGAGTATCCACAGTATTCACGTCCACAGGAATGGCATGGAAAAACAGTTCCGGAAGTACTGATGTCGGGGGACCATAAAAAAATTGCAGCATGGCGTTTGGAAGAGTCTATCAAACGAACAAAAGAGCGTCGTCCGGATTTGTATGTCAAGTATGAGCAGATGCGTGCAATTTATGAACGTTTATATAAGAAAAAACTTCTTCATATGATGATGTTAGAATCAATCAATGCAGGAACCGCAAGAGTATGTGCTATTTCAGAAGAAGGCGTTCTATTGGAAGATATGAAGAGTGCCACATATATGCTTAGTGCAACAAGTAAAGAGGCAGGGGCAATGTTACTTGCGCAGTTGCCAGAAGCAGACCAGATTGCATTATTTGTGTCGCATCAACATTTTTTAAATCCTTTAGTAGAAGAGAAGACTCAAATTACAGCACCTGTAATGAAATGCGTACAAGCAGTTTATACGAGAGGAGTTCGATTGCCGGAAAGAAAAGATATCGAAATCAAATGTTTGGATGAAAGTTATCTATCTTTTGTTATGGAACATTATGAAGTGGCAACGGGAGAAGAATATATTGCAGAGAGATTACAAACTGGTAATATTTATGGGGCTTTTAAAGAAGGGGTTCTGACAGGGTTTATTGGTGTTCATGCGGAAGGAAGCATGGGAATTCTTGTAGTTCTTCCAGAATATAGGAAACAAGGAATTGCAGTTGCTTTGGAGTCTTATCTGATCAATCGGTTATTAGAAAAGGGCAAAGTTCCATTTTGCCAGATTATTGTAGATAATGAACCATCGGTATGCTTACAACAGAAGTTGGGATTAGCAATTTCCAAAGAAAATTTATATTGGTATATTAGATAGGTATAAAAAATGTTGGAATCTATGATTGAAAATCATAGACTCCAACATTTTTATTTCAATAAGACGGCTCGTGAAACGTGCCGGCGGTTGGTCGAATAAGACAGCTCGCGAAGCGTGCTGTCGTTTCGTTTTACCCTTATCATGAAGAGCTTCATGCTATGAGGCGTATATTTATTTGGCAACTGACGCATCAAGTTGATTTACAGTATCTAGCACTTTGCGGTATGGGGCAATCATGCCTTCATTCATTGAATTTCCCATTTTTGATTTTAACTTTGGTGAAGAGATGAGAGCACCAACTAGATACATTTTGAGGATAGTTCCTCTGTTCTTTTGCGGGAAATCATATTGTCCGTGTTGCTTGAAAAATTTATGGTCCGCCTTCATCATTCCCTGCATTTGATAGATTAAATCACGGAATATTTTCATTCCACCGATGCCATAGAAATTCTGTGGTTGGATATATTGGTGGTCAAGTACATATGAGAGGGAAGAAGCAAGTTTATCAATGGCTACATTTGGGTCAAATTCATCTGTTGCAATGCCGGCAGGAATATTTCCACCAACTTGAGAACGGGCTTCGACAATAGTTCGCAAATTTTCTTCTTCTGAGAGATTGCCACTAATAATATATCCGATTGGCATATTCATTGTCACAGTACGGTGTCCATTGCAGAACTGGCGGTCATCATACATTTTAAAAATAGATCCCATAGAGTGGTCTTTTATGCTGAACGCATAAATAATAGCATCTGCAGTCTGGATGCTGTCACGAAGAAAAGTATCAAATCCATCTTTGTAAATGCAGGTACCGTCTGTAGCGCAGTGAAAACAGCCAAGACATCCACCTTTTAAAGGATATTTACGAATATTCACGATTCTACTTTTTATAGGCAGTACTGCTTGAAAGCGTGAAATCATAGAACGCAGTTGTGCATTATCAGCAGCACAGTCTGTTACGATAACAACATCACCATTTTTCGTTTGGGAGGATGCTGTTGGAATCGATACAGGTTGATAGGAAGGCGTATAACTTCTCTGATAGCAAGGTTCATAGTATTCGTTTGTAATACACCAATTGAAGTGTTCCCAGAAATTGCGTGCTTCCTGTTGCCCTTTAGGGAACGTTAAATCCTCCATATCTGCAGATAATCCACGGACAAATTTAAGTCCCATATCTTGACAATTATCCTGAATATAGCGATGTGCTGTAACATCATAAAAATGTTTTGAAGTCGTAATCTGCGTAGCAAATTTGCCAGCCACAGGTACGTTATATTCTTTCATTAACTCAATAAAGCGATGGAGCTGGGAAGGTGCCATAAAGGTATAAACTGGATATGCAAACAGAAGAACATCTGCTTCTGTTAAGGTTTCTATAATCGGTTCAAAATCTTTCTCCAAGGCTTTGATACGCTGTCCGACATGAAGAACGGTAAAAGTATCTTGTGGATTTATTTTTTCTAAATAACGCACTGTTTGTAACGTAATGCTATATTCGCCTTTTGGACTGCCGTTTAAAACTAGTATTTTCATAAAATTTTCCTCTTTTGTATATATGAGATTTTATTGATTTCTACTTAGATTTTAGCATTGGAGGATGAAAAAAACAACAAAACATGGCAAAGGAATAAAATTAGCAAAGAAATAAAATTAGATGAATTTTGGATAGTATCATGCTACAATGTAAAGCAAGAAGAAAAGGAGTGGATATTGAGTGGAAAATTATATAGATTTTTTAGAAAGAATTCATTCATTTGAGAAGAAGGAAGCCGATTTTGGAAAAGATTATTTTCATGTGAGTCCTGCAGTTGTCAGTAAAGTAGGCACTGATAATCAATATAAAGAATTTTATGGTGATACGGTAGTATTTGACCTGGATGCCGATACTAAGAAAAAGGTATCAGAATATGTAGATGAACTATACAAGGATGCCTCAGAATGCTTTTGTGAGCAATTAGATTATAGTACATTTCATGTGACGTTACACGACCTTAGCAATTCGCCTGTTTTATGTGAAGTGGCGGACGAAGTTTTTGAGAATGAAATTAAGATTGTAAAAGAGGTACGGGCAAAAATCAAACCACAGATTATTAGAATGAAAACAAAATGTGTCTTTAACATGGTAGATATTAGTCTTGTACTTGGACTGTATCCAGCAGATGAGGAAGAACATAGGAAACTATTTGCGTTATACGATATTGTTGATGGAGTCAAGCAGTTAAGTTATCCATTGACACCACATATTACATTAGCATATTATAATTGCAATGGATTTGACGCAAGTTCTGCTAGAAAATTAGAAAAAATAATTCGTAGATTAAATGATAATACCTTTGAAATTATACTGGATACAAAGCGGTTGTATTATCAAAAGTTTACAAGTATGAACGATTACATCAACATTTTGAATCTAAGTGATTGAAAAAACTTAAAAATCCTCAAAAGTACTTGCATTTCCTATTTGTTTGTGTTAAAGTATACGAGTTGCGAGAAAGAGATGGTCCTCTGTTACAAATTATGTATTAAGAACATCCAGTCAATCAAGGAGGAACAACATGAACGATATTATCAAAAACATCGAAGCAGCTCAGTTAAAAGCAGAAGTACCTGAATTTAACGTAGGTGACACAGTAAAAGTTTACGGTAAAATCAAAGAAGGTAACCGTGAAAGAATCCAGGTATTTGAAGGTACTGTATTAAAGAAGCAGGGTGGAAGCAATCGTGCTACATTCACAGTAAGAAAAACTTCCAATGGTGTTGGCGTTGAAAAAACATGGCCATTACACTCCCCAAACGTAGAAAAAGTAGAAGTAGTAAGACGTGGTAAAGTAAGACGTGCTAAACTTAACTATTTAAGAAAACGTGTTGGTAAGAGCGCTAAAGTTAAAGAATTAGTAAGATAATATGCAAAGTAAAGGACATTATCGTAAGGTAGTGTCCTTTTTGTTTTGGTAGGACATGAATAAGATGAATGTTTGTACGGTTACAAGACTTGCCCAGTTCTTTATTTTCATGTATACTGTTGTGTGGAAGAATAAGAAATAGGTGTGTGTATGAGACGAAGAAAAGGATTACATTTTTATAATAAACGCAAGAAAATCAGTTCCTCTACAATGAAAGAAATAGGTAACTGGATTTTTATAGTGGGAATGGCAATGTTTCTTGCTTTTTTTGTGGTATATTCCATTGGAACCGTGACAAGTGTTATTGGTGTATCTATGGAAAATTCCTTATATAATGGACAGAAGGTTATGATTAACCGTCTGTCATATATGTTATTTTCACCTCAAAAAGGTGATGTTATTGTATTTCAGCCCAATGGTAACAAAAATTCCCATTATTATATTAAAAGAGTGATAGCGGTACCGGGAGAGACGGTACAGATTATGGATGGAAAAGTATACGTTGATGGAGAACTGGAAGCAGACAGTGATTCTTATGATAAAATTGCAGATGCGGGTGTTGCAGAAAATGAAATCCAACTGGGAGATGATGAATTTTTTGTATTAGGAGATAACAGAAATAATAGTGAAGACAGCCGTTCAACCAACATTGGTAATGTACAGAGAGATACAATTATAGGAAGGGCATGGTTCCATATGGCATCACAGGAAAGCAGTATGGGACTTGTTCGTTAAGAATAGGAAATGTAGTGGAGGATAAATAGATGAATTATCAATGGTATCCTGGTCATATGATGAAAGCAAAGCGCATGATGCAGGAGAATATCAAATTAATTGACTTGGTAATTGAACTTGTGGATGCTAGAATTCCGCTAAGTAGTAGGAATCCAGAAATTGATGAACTGGGAAAAAATAAATCGAGAATCATTCTTTTGAACAAGTCGGATTTAGCCGATAATAATTATAATAAACAATGGATGGAATATTTTACAGCAAAAGGATTTCATGTCGTGGAAGTGAATTCTCAGAAAGGGACTGGCATCAAATCCATTCAAGGCGTTGTGCAGGAAGCTTGCAAAGAGAAAATAGAGCGTGATAGAAAACGTGGAATCATTAATCGTCCTGTGCGGGCAATGGTAGTAGGAATTCCGAATGTAGGAAAGTCTACGTTTATCAATTCGTTTTGTGGAAAAGCGTGTGCAAAAACAGGCAATAAGCCAGGTGTAACAAAGGGCAAGCAATGGATACGTCTGAATAAGAATCTGGAACTGTTAGATACACCGGGTATTTTATGGCCGAAATTTGAGGACCAGGAAGTTGGAAAGAGACTTGCACTCATTGGTTCCATGAATGACCAGATTTTGCAGTTGGAAGAACTGACAATGGAATTCATCCGCTTTATGCAGGAACATTATGCAGGGATGTTAAGCAAACGTTATGATGTTTCAGAAGAAGGTGATCCATTTACTGTACTGCAGGCAATCTGCATTAGTAGAAAATGTTTAACAAAAGGCGAGAAACCAGATATTGCCAAAGCAGCAGCTATCGTGCTGGATGAGTTCCGCAGTGGCAAAATAGGAAAAATTACACTGGAATTCCCAGAAAATATATAGATTGGAGAACATAATAGATGAAAAATGCAATCAAAGAAATATTTAGTATGAGTGTATACTTGTTAGTTATACTTGGACTTACATATTTGGTCATCACGTATGTAGGGCAAAGAACAGAAGTGTCGGGCGCCTCTATGGAAAATACGCTATATGATAATGATCAGTTGATTGTGGATAAGATTTCCTATCGTTTTAAAGATCCACAAAGATTTGATATTATTGTGTTCCCATTCCAATATCAGGAAGATGTTTTTTATATCAAAAGAATTATTGGTATGCCAGGTGAAACGGTACAAATTGATGAAAGCGGAGTTGTCTGGATAAATGGTGAGATATTAGAGGAATCTTACGGAAAAGAAGTTATAAAATCTGCAGGACGAGCTGCAACCGAGATTACACTTGGAGATGATGAATATTTTGTGCTTGGAGATAATAGAAATAATAGCTCTGATAGTAGGGACCCAAGCGTAGGTAATATTAAAAGAGACCAGATAATTGGTCGTGCATGGGTACGTATATTGCCAATTAATAAGGCGGGTATTTTAAAACACCAGTAATGGAGAAAAGCAATGGGAGAAATATCAATTAAAGAGATAAAATCCATGTTTCAGGCAGTTGGGATAGAACAACTGCCTGAATTAATAAACAGCTATAAAACAGATGTGCGTGCAGGAGTACAGGCAGAGATTGCAAGAGCAGAGAAAAAAATAGCTGCATGGCAAAAAGAAAAAGCTCGTATTGAAGCAATGAAGGAATACGAAAGACAGTATGAAACATTTGGGTATGTATGTGGAATAGACGAAGTAGGAAGAGGACCTTTGGCAGGACCTGTTGTGGCAGGTGCAGTGATTTTGCCAAAGGATTGTCAGATTCTTTATCTTAATGATTCTAAGCAGTTAAGTGAGAAGAAAAGAGAAGAACTTTATGATGTTATTATGTCAGAAGCCATAGCAACAGGAATAGGATATGCAAGTCCAAAACGTATTGATGAGATTAATATTTTACAGGCTACCTATGAAGCAATGAGAGAAGCAGTTACGAATCTGTCAGTAAAACCGGACGTGCTTTTGAATGATGCAGTTACGATTCCAGAAGTTACGATTAGACAGGTGCCGATTATCAAAGGGGACGCAAAAAGTGTTTCGATAGCGGCAGCAAGCATTATTGCAAAAGTAACAAGAGATAGATTGATGGTACAGTATGACAGCATTATGCCAGAGTATGGATTTGCTTCCAATAAAGGGTATGGTGCACAGGCACACATTGAGGCACTAAAGAAGTACGGGCCGTCGCCAATACATAGAAAATCATTTATTAAAAATTTTGTGAATGTATCATAGATACAATTTGGGGTTAGGAGAGCAGGAACACATATGGCATTTGATTTAAGTGGATTATTCAGAGGAAGTCACAATACTGCAGATGTTTCGTATCAGAAAGCTACTAAAGCTGATGTGGGCAATGCTGTCCAGTCTGAGGGTGCCAGACAGTATGCTATGACCAAAGAATTGTTAAATTTATCACCTGGGCAGACGCTACAAGGTGAGATTATGGATGTTAAAGGTAATGAAGTCCAGATACTTATTGGAAAAGAATTTTTACTTACAGCACGTTTGGATAGTGGGGTGAAGCCAGCGATAGGGCAGTTGATGTCTTTTGAGGTAAAAGGCAATCATGGAAATATGCTGGCACTTAGACCATTACAAACAAATCTTTCAAGTGATACCAGTGTATTGAAGGCGTTAGATGCGGCAGGAATGCCTGTTAACGAAGATACAGCTTTCATGGTTTCGACACTGATGAAGGAAGGTATGCCAATCGATAAGCAAACGTTGTTTGATACATATAAAACGATGATTCAAAATCCAGATGTTAGTCCACTAACGCTTGTACAAATGAATCGGCTGCATATTCCGATTACCCCAGAGAATATTACGCAATTTGAACAATATAAGAATTACGAACATCAGATTTCAGCATCTGTAGATGTTATTGCAGATAGTATTCCAACAGAGATGCTGTCGCAATTAAATCAGAATGAATTGCCACAGGCAATGGGATTTATTAGCAATATGTTGGATTCCTTAACGCAGGCAGGAGGACAGGAATCCGTATCACTAGCACAGGTTTTACCAGATACAGAGGCAAGAGCGCAACTGGCCGATTTATTATCTCAGGCAGGTGCATCTCCAGAACAGGTGGCGCAGATAAAAAATGGTGAGATGTCGTTGCAGGATGTGTTAGCAATTGTAAAAGAATTTGCGGAAAAAGAAGCAGAAATGATACAAAATAGTACAAAAGTCTTTACTGAGGGACAGAATCAAACAGATAAAGGTTTTGCGCAAATGCAGAAGCAAAACCAGACAGGCAATGCCACATCTGATATACCGGGGGGAGATGTAGCCAATACAGAAACTGCCAATCAACAGGTAGGACAAAATACTGCTTCGCTCACAGGAAGAGAAGCAATGGTCAAAGAAACGCTCCATGCAATCTTAAACAGCAAAGAATTTTCGCACATATTAAAATCAGAAATTCATAACCAGTTTTTGTTGCATCCGCAGGATGTTAAGAATGGTGACAAAATAGAGGAATTTTATACGAAGCTAAGAGAACAGACCAATCGATTGACGAATGTTTTGAGTAAGGCAGCACAGGCGGATTCTACACTTGCTAAGACCGTAGAAAATGTGAGGGATAATATTGATTTTATGCATCAGCTCAATCAGGCATTTGCTTATGTACAGCTTCCATTAAAGATGTCCGGAAATAGTACGCACGGAGAATTGTATGTATATGCAAATAAACGAAACCTTGCCAAGAAAGAGGGGAATGTCAGTGCATTGTTGCATCTGGATATGGAGCATCTTGGTATGGTAGATGTTTATGTGCAGTTACAGAATGAAAAGTTAAGTACGAAGTTTTACTTGGAGACAGACGAATTGCTTGATTTTATTGAAAGTAATCTACATATTTTAAATGAACGTTTACAGAAGCGTGGTTATAATGTAGCAACAGAAGCGGTTGTGCGGGAAAATAGAAAGACTAATGTAATGGAAGAAATATTAAAGCAGGATAAAAATGTGAGCCTGCTTTCTACACAATCTTTTGATGTCAGAGCATAAAGGGGAATATATGGCAGAAGAAAAACGTGAAAAAGTGAAGCAGGCAATTGCGCTTGAATATGATCCGGAGGATAATGCCCCTAGAGTCATTGCGAGCGGGCGAGGTATGCTTGCAGAGAAAATTATTGAAAAGGCAAAAGAAGCTGAAGTACCAGTTCATAGAGATGATAAATTGGCAGAAACCTTATCGCGTCTAGAAATAGGTGATATGATTCCGCCAGAGTTGTATGAAGCAGTGGCAGAGATACTTGTCTTTGTAGATTCTATGGATAAGATACGGGCAAAGATAAAAAAATAGTGAGATGTGTTCTGAGAGAAAATAAAAAGAGAGTAGATTGGATAATAGAAACATAGAACTGCAGACTGCAAAAGGGACAGGAGCAGAAAAAGAGAGCCTTGCTGTGAAATATTTGCGTGAAAACGGGGTGCATATTTTAGCGCAAAACTTTTATTGTAAGCAGGGAGAAATTGATATTATAGGAAGACATGGAAAATATCTTGTTTTTGTGGAAGTAAAATATCGTCATACGAAAAAATATGGGATGCCAGAAGACGCAATTACATTTACAAAGAGAAAAAAGATATGTAAAACGGCAGATTATTACAGAATGAGATATCAATATAATGATGCGGTTCCTGTCAGATATGATGTGATTGCCATGACAGACGAAACAATTGTATGGCATCAGAATGCGTTTGAGCATATTTTTTGAAATAAAAAATCGAATCTTGGAGAAGTGTGATTATGGAATTGCAGATTACAAGAAAAGGGAATACAGAGGTTTTGAAGCGGAATCTTAAAAATGGCGTAGAATACTTGACGTTTCCTAATATTGAAAATACGAATATGGTCAGTCATCTTTTTTCAACTAGACTTGGCGGTGTGAGTGAAGAGCATCTTGCGACAATGAATTTAAGCTATACAAGAGGCGATAAAAAAGAATTGGTAGATGAAAATTTTAGAAGAATCGCGAAGGTATTAGATAGGTCAATAGATGATTTTGTATTATCTGACCAGACACATACAGTGAATGTACGTAAAGTGACAGAGGCGGATAGAGGCAAAGGTGTTGTACGGGAACGTGATTATCAAGATATTGATGGGCTTGTTACCAATGTACCTGGCATTGTATTGTCTACCTTTTTTGCGGACTGTGTTCCACTTTATTTTGTGGATCCAGTGCATAAAGCAATAGGACTTGCGCATGCAGGCTGGCGAGGTACCGTTTCTGGAATAGGTAAACAAACGGTGGCGCTTATGCAGGATTCCTATGAAAGTAAACCAAAAGATATTATAGCAGCTATTGGTCCTTCTATTTGTCAGGATTGTTATGAGGTAAGTGAGGATGTGGCAAAGCAGTTTTATCAAATCTTTCCAGATACAGAACGGGCAAAAAAAGTACTCTATTACAGAGAAGAGACAGAAGAGGGGAAGAAATATCAGTTAAATCTCTGGCAGGCCAATTTTGAGTTATTACTAGAAGCTGGCATTTTAGCTGAGCATATTTGTATAACGGATATTTGTACATGCTGTAATCCAAAGTATTTGTTTTCTCATAGAGCAAGTCAGGGAAAACGTGGCAATCTGGGTGCATTTTTAAGTATAAATTTATAAGGTGTTTTTTTTTTCAACCGTCGAAGCACTGTTTGAGTTTTACAGAAAAATAGCAACATATGTATGGCGCCCCGATAACCTGTATTTGGCGTTTTCTAAATGAAGCACTCGACATCTTCGATTGTTCTGCCCTCCACAAAAGAGGCTTCGCCTCTAGGAGTTTCGGGCAGAACTTGAAGTCTCGGTGCTTCGTTAAGAAAACGCACAAAACGGTTAAAAGTCGCGCCTGCACATATGTTGCTATTTTTCTGTAAGACGAGTTTCGAGAAACGGTTGTAATAAAAAACACTCAAAATTTATGATTCCTCTGTTGTGATTTCGTCAAACTCAGCGTTATCAAGATATTCGTCAAAAGCATCCTCAACACGCTCATATTCTTCATCATCATCAATATATTCCAGAACAGGTTCTTCGTCTGGATTGTTTTCATCTTCAAAATAACGGTAGAACCATACTTCGCCGTCTTCATTTTCACCGTTTTCATCGAGTGGAAGAAGAACAATATAGTCCTTTTCATCTACTGTCAGAATCGTAATAATGGCACAAGTTACATTGCCGTCATCCAATTCCAGTTCTACGGTCATATTTTCGTCTTCAAATCCGATGTTGTTATCTTCGCTCATAATTCCCTCCTGCATAAGATGTATTCTAGTGTGTTAGTATAGTGATATTGTACATGAAAGCAATAGGAAAAAGCAACCTACTTTCATAAGTTGTCTTTACATTTTTCTTAATTGTTTTTCAAAATAGAAATTTCGATTGTAAGTTTTTCATGAATATAGTAAAATAAGGGTATATTATGAGTGTATTATGGGGTAAATTTTTTATACAGGGAGTAAAATAAATGGAAAAAGATTACAGAGTAAAACAAGGACACCCATATCCGCTAGGAGTAAGTGTCAATGCCGATGGAATTAATTTTGCGGCAGTGTTGCGCCCTGCAGAGGAAAATGGAGTTATTTTATATCCTAAAACCAAAGGAAAAAAGGAATCAACTGTTCCTTCAGAAATTAGAATACCTTTTGCAAAAGAAAGCTGGATTGGTAATGTTGCATGTATGCAGATTGAGGGAATTAATCCAGTAGAGTATGATTATAATTTTTATGAAGATGATAAAGTAATAACAGATTCGTATGCGAAAAGAATTCTGGGTAATGAAGTATGGAATTACAGACATCCAGAGGATGGCAGCGTTCTGAAATCGGGATTTGTGACAGGGGTATATGACTGGCAAGGAGACCACGCGCCACAGATTCCATATGAGGACAGTATTTTTTACTGTATGCATGTACGTGGCTTTACAAAACATACTTCTTCAAAAGTAAAATATAAAGGCACTTTTGCGGGCATTATAGAAAAAATTCCATATTTGAAAGAACTGGGAATTACAGCGATTGAACTGATGCCAGCGTATGAATTTGAAGAAATAGATGTGATTACACAAACTCCATTTGCAATGGAGTATATGAAGGAGCGCTATAAGGATATTAGCCTGGAAGAAGAACAACCGGAAAAAAAGATGAAGCTGAATTACTGGGGCTTTAAAGAGGCGTACTATTTTGCGCCTAAGAGTTCTTATGCAGCTGGCAATCCAGTAACAGAATTTAAAGATTTGGTTCGTATGCTTCATGCCAATGGAATTGAAGTAATTATGCAGTTCTATTTTCCAAATACAGTGAAGCAGGGATATATGCTGGAAGTGCTTCGGTATTGGGTATTGGAATATCATATTGATGGTATTCATTTAAAAGGTGATAATTTGCCAGTGACCTTGATTGCAACAGAACCAGTGCTTGCCAATACCAAAATACTGTATTATGGATTTCACTATGATGCAATTTATAGGCAGGATGAGGTACCGACTTACAGAAATCTTGCTGTTTATCAGGATGATTTTATGTATGAGATGCGTAAATTATTAAAGGGTGATGAAGATAAAATGAAATCTTTGCTTTATTTCATTCGACGAAATGATGATAAAGCAGGTGTTTTAAACTATATAACGAATTATTATGGTTTTACACTTATGGATCTTGTTTCATATGATAAAAAACATAATGAAGACAATGGAGAAGAGGGCAGGGACGGCAATGACTATAATTATAGCTGGAACTGCGGCGTGGAAGGTAAGAGCAGAAAGCAGTCAATTATTAAAATGCGTAAGAAACAGATACGCAATGCGATTTTGTTTATGATGCTTTCGCAAGGCGCACCACTTCTTATGAGTGGAGACGAATTTGGTAATTCGCAAAATGGCAATAATAATCCTTATTGTCAGGATAATGAGATAACTTGGCTGAACTGGAATCTGTTAAAGTCGAATGAAGATATTTTTTCATTTGTAAAAGATACCATTGCGTTTCGTAAAGAGCATGCAATTCTTCATAGCAGGAAGCAGTTTAGACAGGCGGATTATCTTGAATGCGGATATCCTGATATTTCTTATCATGGAGAAGAAGCGTGGAAAGCGGATGTAAGCAATTATAGTAGACAAGCTGCTGTAATGTACTGTGAAAATTATGCGCAAGGATGGAATCAGGATAAAAAAGGTTTTATCTATGTGGCATATAATATGCATTGGCAGCCACATACATTTGCTTTGCCAAAGCTTCCAAAAGGAATGAAATGGTATAAGACAATAGATACGGTAGAATCGGGAATTGTGCAGGAACTTTCGAAAGAACAGCAAAGCGTAGAAGTGTCAGAACGAGCAGTTGCGGTCTATGTAGCAAAGGATTGCAAGATGAAAAGTGATACTGTTAAAGAAATGGAATTGTAAGAGCAAAGGAAATAGAGTATGAAAGCGTGGCAGCATTTTAAGACAATCACATATCATAAACTTCTTGTTATGGAAGGCTGTTTTAAGGTTGGTTTGTACAAACAAGGGTTATTACATGATTTGTCTAAGTATACCCCGACGGAATTTATAGTAGGAGCCAAATATTATCAGGGGACGAGAAGTCCCAATAATGCTGAAAGAGAAGATAAAGGATATTCGGCAGCATGGTTACACCATAAAGGGCGGAATAAACATCATTATGAATACTGGATGGATTACAGTATGAAAGAGATTCCGGGTGGTATGGCTCCGGCGAAGATGCCGGTGAGATATGTAATTGAGATGTTTATAGATAGAATTGCTGCTTCCAAAGTATATCAGAAAGAGGCATATACAGACAGGTCTCCGCTGGAATACTATATGCTGGGAATAGAAAAAGCGCCTCTTTTTTTACATCCAGTTACCAAAAAGCAATTAGAAATCTTACTCAATATGCTTGCGAGATATGGAGAAGAAGCAACATTTACATATATTCGTAAATGTATTGTAAAAAGGAAAAAATAGTATGCACTTATTTTTGCTCCTAACATACTATGTAGTAATAGTAAAAGGAGCGATAAGCTATGAATTGTTTCGTATTATTATTGTTATTGGCTTGCTGTAACAATGGTTCTAACAACAGATATGGTAACGAC
Organism: Lachnospiraceae bacterium; assembly: GCA_017472325.1. Taxonomy (GTDB): domain Bacteria; phylum Bacillota; class Clostridia; order Lachnospirales; family Lachnospiraceae; genus RGIG4733. The sequence continues at coordinate 32,946 of JAFUQM010000020.1, read as the reverse complement.
TGTGATTATGATAACGTAAGAGAAACTGGCTGCAATCAGTCACGAGTGAGAGAACGGGAAAGAGAGCACGACAGAGATAAGGAATGCGATTGTGACAGAGACTGGGAAAGAGAACGTGATAGAGACAGAAGTTATGACAGAGAGAGAACATTTCCAACTTTCTCAGGCTCAGCTACTTGTGGGTGTGAAGAGTAGTAAGTAATTAAAAAATATGTCTATGCTGATAAGAGGAGAGGTTGTTGCAGAATCATGATTCTGTAACAACCTCTTTTTGTCCAATAAGATGGCTCGTGAAACGTGCCAGCGATTGGTGTGGGAATAAGAAGAGGAGAAGTCTTAATTCGGTTGACGTAAAGGGTATATTAGTGATAAAATTTTAAGAGTATGATTATAAAATAGGAATACTATTTTAATATAGACGGAGGATGGAAAATGATAGGCGATCAGAAAATATTATTTAGTGGTATGCAGGCAACAGGTACGTTGACATTAGGCAATTATCTGGGGGCTTTAAAAAACTGGCTTGAATTAAGTGATGAATACGAATGTTTTTATTCTGTAGTAGATTTACATTCTATTACAGTTCGCCAGGATCCGGCAGAACTTAGAAAAAGAGCAAGAAATCTTTTGACATTATATATTGCGGCAGGATTAGATCCAAAGAAAAACTGTATTTATTATCAGTCTCATGTATCAGGACATGCAGAACTTGCTTGGATTTTAAACTGTTTTACTTATATGGGAGAATTAAACCGTATGACACAGTTTAAGGATAAAGCAGCAAAGCATGCAGATAATATCAATTCAGGACTTTACACTTATCCTGTACTCATGGCGGCAGATATTCTGTTATATCAGGCAGATGTTGTTCCAGTTGGTAAAGATCAGATGCAGCACTTAGAACTGACAAGAGATATTGCACAGAGATTCAATGCAATTTATGGTGATGTCTTTACAGTGCCAGAAGCATATCTTGGCAAAGTAGGCGCTAAAATCATGAGTCTTCAGGAGCCAACAAAGAAGATGTCAAAATCAGATGAGAATGCAAATGCAAGTATCTATTTGATGGATGATCCAGACACGATTATCCGCAAATTCAAACGTGCAGTAACTGATTCGGAGGCATGTGTCCGTTATAGTGAAAATCAGCCAGGTATCCGCAATCTGATTGATATTTACTGTGCATGTACAGGAAAAACACCAGAAGAAACAGAAAAAGAATTTGATGGAAAAGGTTATGGTGATTTTAAAATGGCTGTTGGTGAATCTGTTGTCAGTGTGTTGAAGCCAGTGCAGGAGAGATTTGCAGACCTTTCCAAGGACAAAGCGTATATTGATGGTATTATCAAAGAAAATGCAGAAAAAGCAAATTATTATGCAACAAAGACACTTCGTAAGGTGCAGAAGAAAGTAGGTTTCCCAGAAAGAATCAGATAATGGAAACCATACATTCATAGCAATGAGGGATGATAATGGATTGCAGAAAAGTAGAACATTCTATTGCACAGTTTATTCGTGATGAACTGGATAAAGATGAAATCGAAAAGTTTGTAAATCATATTTATGAGTGTGAATCATGTAAAGAGGAATTGACGATTCAGTATCTGATTGTTGAGGGGATGAGCCGTCTGGAAGAAGGCGAGACGTTTGCACTGCAAGAGGAACTGAATGCGAAATTAGAGCATGGTAGGCGTAAAGCTATTGTACGTAAATGGATGAAACGGACTTTTTGTGTGTTGGAAATAGTGGCGGTTCTTGCGGCTGTTATCATGACAAGCATTGTTATATTGAGGTAAGAGATGGGACAAAAACTGGTTTTAATAGATGGACACAGCATTTTAAATAGAGCATTTTATGGTGTGCCTGATTTAAGTAATGCAGAAGGATTGCATACAAATGCAATTTATGGTTTCTTAAATATTTTATTTAAAATATTAGAAGAGGAACAGCCGGATTATCTGGCTGTTGCTTTTGATGTAAAGGCACCGACGTTCAGACATGAGATTTATAAAGATTATAAAGGTACAAGAAAACCGATGTTGGAAGAACTGAGGCAGCAAGTACCGGTTATGAAAGAAGTTTTAAAGGCAATGGGTGTTCTGATTATGGAACAGGCAGGGCTAGAAGCAGATGACATTTTGGGTACAATGGCAAAACGGGCAGAAAAAGCTGGCATGGAAGTTGCACTTGTATCAGGTGACAGAGATTTATTACAGGTAGCATCAGAGCATATTAAAATCCGCATTCCCAAGACAAAGGGCGGAAAAACAGAAGTAGAAGATTATTATGCCAAAGATGTAGAAGAAAAATATCATGTAACACCGTTACAATTTATAGATTTAAAAGCATTGATGGGAGATACTTCAGATAATATTCCGGGAGTTCCCAAGGTGGGGGAGAAAACAGCTACCGATTTGATGGTAACGTATGGCTCTCTTGACAATATATATGCACATGTAGAAGAGATTACGAAAAAGAGCATCAGAGAATCCTTGATTGCCAATAAGGACCTTGCTGATTTAAGTAAAGTATTGGCAACGATTAACGTAGACAGTGATATTTCCTATACGATGCAGGAAGCAGAAATGGGTGAACTGTATACAGAGGAAGCCTATGTACTTTTTAAAAAATTAGAGTTTAAAAACATGCTTGGCAGATTTGAGAATAAAGCTGCAAAAAACAACAATGACCGAATGGGTCAATGTGAAAAAGTGGAAGATTTTGGACACGTAGAAGAAATTTTTGCAGCGTGTGAACAAGCGGATAATGTAGCATTTTATGTGATAGCGGATAGTAAATGTGATAGTGATTTTATTGGTGTTTCCCTGTGCTATCAAGAGGAAAAGACGTATTTTATTCCGGTGGAAGGATTTGTAACCAAAGAATATCTGACAAGCAAAATGCAGCAGGTTGCACAAAAAACAGAGACGGCCTATTTTGATATCAAGAAAGCGTATGCCTATTTACAGGCAGAAGATGCTGATAAAAAGTTTGATGTCCTAATTGCTGCATATTTATTGAATCCACTCAAAAATGATTATATGGTGGAGGATGTTGCCAATGAGTATTTAGGTATGTTGCTTCCAATGAGAAGTGAACTGTTTGGCAAGGACAGCCTTGTACAGGCGTATGAAAAATTGCCGGAACAATTCGTGGATTATGTATGTTCTCAGGCATTTGTAATATATAAAGCCACAGGGGTTTTGTGTGAAAAATTAAGAGAAACACAGATGTATTCTCTTTTTAGAGATATTGAGATGCCACTCTCGCTTGTATTGTATGAAATGGAGTGTGAGGGCATCAAAGTAAAGCCGGATGAACTAAAGGCATATGGAGAAGCGTTGACTTCTCGGATTTGTGAACTAGAAAACAGTATTCATGAGCAGGCAGGAGAAAATTTTAATATTAACTCTCCAAAGCAGCTTGGTGAAATTTTGTTTGAGAAAATGGGAATTCAGGGTGGCAAGAAGACTAAAACCGGCTATTCTACAGCAGCAGATGTATTAGAAAAGCTGGCACCGGATTATCCTATTGTATCTGATATTTTGGAATATCGCGGACTGGCCAAGCTGAAATCCACCTATGCAGATGGATTGGCTGCTTATATAGGCGAGGATGACCGAATTCATACGACACTGAATCAGACAATTACTGCAACAGGGCGAATTAGTTCTACAGAACCAAATTTACAGAATATTCCAATGCGTATGGAACTGGGCAGACTGATTCGCAAGGTGTTTGTTCCAAAGAAGGCTACTTATTTATGGATGCGGACTATTCCCAGATTGAACTTCGTATTCTGGCTCATATGTCTGCCGATAAGCAGCTGATTGAAGCCTACAAGATGGATGAGGATATTCATAGAATTACAGCATCGAAAGTATTCCACACGCCATTTGAGGAAGTGACAGATTTACAGAGAAGAAATGCAAAGGCTGTTAATTTTGGTATCGTATATGGCATCAGTTCGTTTGGATTAAGTCAGGATTTGAGTATTACAAGAAAAGAAGCTGCAGCGTATATCGAAGAATATTTTAAAACATATCCAGAGGTGAAAAATTTCCTGGATAAAATGGTAGCTGATGCTAAGGAACAGGGTTATGTCACAACGATGTTTGGAAGAAGAAGACCTATTCCGGAGTTAAAGTCAGGAAACTTTATGCAGCGTTCTTTTGGTGAGAGAGTAGCAATGAATTCTCCTATTCAGGGAACAGCGGCGGATATCATGAAAATTGCTATGATACGGGTATGGAAGGCATTAAAGGAAGCAGGACTAAAATCCAGACTCATTTTACAGATTCATGATGAATTGTTAATAGAAACAGAATGCTCTGAAGTTGAGCAGGTGAGAAAAATATTAGAAGACAACATGCATCAGGCAGCAACACTGGATGTCGCGATGGAAATTGATCTGCATACAGGAACAAACTGGTACGAGGCAAAATAGAACATGAAAGTCATAGGAATGACAGGCGGGGTCGGTGCAGGTAAATCACAGATTCTGTCTTACATCAAACAAAAATATAACAGTAGAATCATTATGGCGGATGAAGTAGCTCATCTTGTAAAAGAGCCGGGACAGGCCTGCTATGAGAAATTGATTGTGCTGCTTGGAAAAGAAATTTTGGAAGCAGATGGGCAGATTCACAGAGGTAAAATGGCAGAAAAGATTTTTGCGGATAAGGAACTTTTATATCAGGTGAACGCCATTATCCATCCAGCAGTCAAAGAATATATTACAGAAGCCATTGCGCATGAGAGAAAAGACCAAAAGCTGGATTTTCTATTTATAGAGGCAGCACTATTAATTGAAGGTGGTTATGGTGCTGTTGTAGATGAGATGTGGTATTTGTATACAGCAGAAGAAATCAGGCGGGAACGTCTGAAAGAAGCAAGAAATTATAGTGATGAGAAAATTGACCAGATTTTAAAAAGTCAGCTTTCAGACGAAGAGTTCCGTAGTGCATGCAGCGTTACGATAGATAATAGCGGTATGTTGGAACAAACCTATCAACAGATTGATAAGAAATTGGAGGAATACCTGTGGAACAAGGAAAAAAACATGCAGAACGTTTAGTGTTTGGACTAGATATCGGAACAAGAAGCATTGTAGGAACAGTGGGTTATAAAACTGGCGATAAGTTCCGTGTTGTTGCCCAGAGAGTCAAGGAGCATGAAACACGTGCCATGTTAGATGGACAGATTCATGATATCGGAAGAGTTGCAAATACAATTAGAGAAGTTAAGACACAGTTGGAAGAAGTGTTGGAAAGAGAATTAACAGATGTATGTATTGCAGCCGCAGGAAGGGTGCTTCGTACTGTAACTTCACATGCTGACTGGGAACTTCCAGCAGAGAAGGAAATTGAGCAGGAAGATATTTATGCCCTGAATTCGCTTGCTGTAGAAAAAGCATATGAAGAGTTTGTAAAAGAAAATCAGTCAGAGATGAAATTTTACTGTGTTGGCTATTCCGTTATGCGCTATTTTATGAACGACTATCCAATCAGCAATCTGGAAGGTCATAAGGCAAAGAAGATTAGTGTTGATATGATTGTAACCTTTTTGCCAGATGATGTTGTAGATGGATTATATAAAGCAGTAGAATTGGCAGGACTTTCTGTTGCGAATCTGACACTTGAGCCAATTGCAGCTATTCAGGTTGCAATCCCAGAAATGTATCGTATGCTAAATATTGCGCTGATTGATGTTGGTGCTGGTACATCGGATATTTCGATTACAAAAGACGGAAGTATTGTTGCATATGGCATGATTCCAACAGCGGGGGATAGTCTGACAGAGATTCTGGCAAGAAACTGTCTGGTAGATTTTGTAACAGCAGATCAGATTAAAAAAGAAGCTGGCGAAAAAGAAGTTGTAGAATATAAAGATATTATGGGACTTCCACAGACAATCAGCAGAGAAGAAATTAATAATATGCTGGGAGAACAAGTGGAATCTATGGCAAAAATGGCGGCAGATAAAATTCGCGAACTGAACGGAGATAAGCCTGTTAGCGCAATCTTTGTTGTCGGTGGCGGTGGCAAGATAGAAAATTATACACTAGCCCTTGCCAAAGAAATGGGCATTCAAAAAGAGCGTGTTGCGCTTCGTGGTGAAGAAGTTATGCAGAATATCATTTTTGAAGAAGATGTAAAGAAAGATTCTCTTCTTGTAACGCCGGTTGGTATCTGCCTCACCTATTATGAAAATAGCAATAACTTTATTTTTGTAACATTTAACGATCAAAGAATTAAATTATATGATAATGGTAAACTGGCAGTTGTGGATGCGGCAATGCAGGCAGAATTTTCTAATGAAGATTTGTTCCCAAAACGTGGAACACCAATCAATTATACAGTAGATAAAAAAGCAAGAATTGCACGTGGTGCGTTAGGGGAAGCTGCTGTTATTACAGTAAATCGTGAACCAGCAGACATTCACACACCAGTAAAATCGAATGATGTGATTCAGGTAGTTCCTGCAACAGCAGGGGAACCAGCTAAGCTAGAAATTCGACAGCTTCCAGAGTATAATGCGGTTATTAGTGTTATGGTTAATAACAAAAAAATAGAAGTACCTAAGTTTGCGAGTGTAAATGGTACATTGCAATCTGGATATTACAGCATTCAGGAAAATGATGATATTGAGATGCTAAGTTTTTATACGGTTGGACAGTTAATCGAATTTATGGATGTTGTTGTAGAAGACAATATGAATATTTATGTGAATAATCAGAAAGCAGACAGAGATACAAAAGTATATGAGAACTTCTCTGTTGTATGGACGTTAGAACAGCTGCATACGACTGCTGATGATACATTAGATACTGCGGACACAGAAACTGTGATAGAAGATAGCACAACATATGAGGCTGTGGCAGAAGATGCTACAGTAGCACAGAATGTTAGCCCTATCAATGCAACACAGACTTCCGTACAAGCAGAAAATGCAGATACAATACCAGTGACAAGTGCTACATCCAGTATCCCAATGAGTATCAGTATTGTTGTAAATGGAAGACCAATTCGAATGGAAGGAAAAACAGCATATGTCTATGTGGATGTATTCGATTACATAGATTTTGACCTTTCCGCATCCAAAGGAAGAACCATTGTAACGAATATTAACGGCAGAAAAGCAGAATATATGGAACCGCTAAGAAGCGGAGATGTACTTGAAATATATTGGAAGGAACTATAAACAATGAGATTATGTAGCATTGCCAGTGGAAGCAGCGGAAACTGTATTTATGTAGGGACCGATACAACGCATATACTGGTAGATACAGGCATTAGTGGCAAACGTACAGAAGCGGGACTGAATTCGCTTGGTGTGACAATGCGTGAGATAGATGGGATTTTGATTACACATGAACACATTGATCACATTAGTGGTCTTGGTGTGCTTGCAAGAAAATATGATGTGCCGATTTATGCCACAAGAAAGACAATAGACCAGATAAAGAAGACCAAATCCGTTGGTGTGATTGATGAGGATTTGTTTTACGAGATTATACCAGATGAGAAATTTACCATTAAGGATTTGACAATGAATCCAATGCGAGTGTCGCATGATGCAGCAGATCCGGTGGCATATAGAATCCGTCATGGAGAGAAAAAAGTTGGTATTATCACGGACCTGGGTATTTATAATGATTACACTGTAGAATGCTTAAGAGGGATGGATGCAGTGTTGTTAGAAGCTAACCATGATATTCATATGCTTCAGGTAGGTCCTTATCCATATTATCTCAAAAAGAGAATCCTAGGGGAAAGAGGTCATCTGTCTAACGAATTATCTGGAAAACTGTTGAGTAGAATTTTACATGATGACATGAAAGCAATTGTGCTAGGGCATCTAAGTAAAGAGAACAATCTGGCAGAACTTGCATATGAAACTGTCAGAGTAGAGGTATCGATGGCAGATAATAAATATACAGCCAATGATTTCCCGATTCATGTGGCAAACAGAAGTGAAGTGTCGCAGGTAATTAACTTATAGAAGAGGAGATATATTTATGAAAAAGACAATTATTACAGTAGTAGGAAAAGATACCGTAGGTATTATTGCAAGAGTATGTACATATCTGGCAGAAAATGAAATCAATATTCTTGACATTTCACAGACGATTGTACAGGACTATTTCAATATGATGATGATTGTAGATATGAACAATGCAACAAAACAGTTTGGAGATATTTCTGATGAATTAGCAGCAATCGGAGAAGAAATCGGTGTTATTATTAAATGTCAGAGAGAAGATATTTTTAGTAAAATGCACAGAATCTAATGACGAGGCTTAGGAGAACGAGATCATGATTAATATATTTGAAGTAGTAGAAACGAATAATATGATTGAAAAAGAAAATCTGGATGTCAGAACAATTACGCTCGGTATCAGTCTGCTGGATTGTATTGATTCGGATTTGCAGAAAGTAAATGATAATATTTATCGTAAAATCACAACCGTTGCAAAAGATCTTGTAGCAACAGGAGAAGAGATTGAAAAGGAATTTGGAATTCCAATTGTAAATAAAAGAATTTCTGTGACTCCAATCGCACTTGTTGGTGGTGCTGCTTGTAAGACACCAGAGGATTTTGCAACCATTGCAAAGACGTTAGATAAAGTAGCACATGAAGTAGGAGTTAATTTTATTGGTGGTTATTCCGCACTTGTATCCAAAGGCATGACAACAGCGGATGAGTTGCTGATTCGTTCTATACCGTTAGCGCTTTCTACAACAGAACGTGTTTGCAGTTCTGTGAATCTTGGCTCTACCAAAACAGGTATTAATATGGATGCTGTAAAATTAATGGGCGAAATTGTCCTAGAAACAGCGGAATATACCAAAGAGAGAGATTCTCTTGGATGTGCAAAACTTGTTGTATTCTGCAACGCTCCAGATGATAATCCATTTATGGCAGGTGCATTTCATGGGGTAACAGAAGCAGATGCAATTATTAATGTCGGTGTCAGCGGTCCTGGTGTTGTGAAAACAGCATTAGAAAAAGTGAGAGGAGAGAACTTTGAAGTACTCTGTGAGACGATAAAAAAGACTGCGTTTAAAGTTACAAGAGTAGGACAGCTTGTGGCGCAGGAAGCCTCAAGAATGATGAATATTCCGTTCGGTATCATTGACTTATCGCTAGCTCCAACACCAGCAATTGGAGATAGCGTAGCAGATATTTTGTGTGAAATTGGATTAGAACATGCAGGTGCGCCAGGTACAACAGCAGCACTTGCGCTGTTAAATGACCAAGTAAAAAAAGGTGGTGTCATGGCATCTTCTTATGTTGGTGGATTGAGTGGTGCATTTATTCCTGTCAGCGAAGATCAGGGTATGATTGATGCCGTAGTAGCAGGGGCATTGACACTTGAAAAATTAGAAGCAATGACCTGCGTATGTTCAGTGGGATTAGATATGATTGCAATTCCTGGGGATACAAAGGCGACAACAATTTCTGGTATCATTGCAGACGAAATGGCAATTGGTATGGTAAATCAGAAGACAACTGCTGTGCGTATCATTCCGGTGATTGGAAAAGGAGTAGGAGAAACAGTAGAATTTGGTGGACTACTTGGCTATGCGCCAATTATGCCAGTAAATCAGTTTGGTTGTGATGCATTTGTAAATAGAGGCGGTAGAATTCCAGCACCAATTCACAGCTTTAAAAACTAACAGATGCAATCGAGGGAGGTTATCTTAGTATGGATTTTAATGCGGTATACCATAGAGGAAATGATAATTACTGCTATCCATTGGATGAAAACAGACTTATCATTAATATTAAAACAGGCTTGGATGTAAAATATGTTAATATTTGTCAAGGAGACCCGTTTAAAGCAGGTATTCTTGGCGGTGGAGAAACATGGACTGGTGATATGATGAATATCCCATTCAAAAAGCGCTTGAAAAATCAAATTTGGTGGACAACGACGATTGAGCCTGATTATAAGAGATTAAAATATTATTTTGAGTTACAGACAGACAATGAAAAATGGTATTATTTTGAAGATGGACTTGTCAGCGAACAGCAGATGTATCTGGAAGGACGAAGCAGACAGTGCTTTGTATTTCCGTGGATGAATCCATGTGATATCAAAAAGACGCCAGCATGGGTAAATGATACAATTTGGTATCAGATTTTTCCAGAACGATTTTGTAATGGTGATCCCTCCAATGATCCAGAAGGTGTATTAGAATGGCGTAACAAAGGCAGTGTTACGAATCAGGAATTTTTCGGTGGAGATTTGCAGGGAATCATTAACAAATTGGATTATTTACAGGATTTAGGCGTTTCGGGCCTTTATCTGACACCAATTAATGAAGCACCGAGCAGTCACAAATATGATACAACAGATTATACGAAAATTGATCCACATTTTGGTACAGAAGAGACAATGATAAAACTTGTCGAGGAAGCGCATGCTCGTGGAATCCGTATTATGCTAGATGGTGTATTTAATCATTGTGGTAAATTTTTTGAACCGTGGCAGGATGTAGAAAAGCGTGGACCAGAATCACCATATTTTGATTGGTTTATGATTAATGAATGGCCATTTGACCATGAAAAGGGTGCTGCAAAATGTAAACAGTATTATACATTTGCATTTTATGACAGTATGCCAAAATTAAATACAAACAATCCAGAAGTGAGAAAATATCTAATTGATGTATGTGAAACATGGGTTAAGAAATATAATGTAGACGGTATTCGTCTGGATGTAGCAAATGAAATTTCCCATTTATTCTGTAAGGAACTTCGCACACGTATGAAAGCCATTAATCCGGATATTTATATTCTGGGTGAAATCTGGCATGATGCGATGCCGTGGCTTCGTGGGGATGAATTTGATGCAGTTATGAACTATCCGCTTGGAGGAAGTATCAAAGACTTCTGGGTAGATAAAAGTTTGACCAATGAAGACTTTGAATATATGATTAATCGCTGTTATACAAACTATATGCAACAGACCAATGATGTGTTGTTTAATTTACTTGACTCTCATGATACGAAGAGACTTCGCTCTGATGTAAGAAATCTGGACGAATATTTCCAGCAGATTGCAGTTTTATTTACAATGCCAGGCAGTCCTTGTATTTATTATGGCACAGAAATTGCAATGGAAGGTGGACATGACCCGGATTGCAGAAGATGTATGCCGTGGGAGGAAATTGAAGCAGGCGATTATAATGATAGAATTGCTATCATCAAACAGTTGTTATGGCTTAGAAAAAATGAGCCATTACTCCGTAGCCGTGATTTCCATTTTCCTAACAAGATTCAGAATCCGCGCGTCATTGAGTTTATGAAAGTAGGATGGTTTGATAATTATGTAGAAGTGATTATCAATTGTGCGGAAGAAGATATTGAGGTACCAAGAGAAGGCGAAGTTCTGTTAAGCAGACATTATATTGATTCTACCTTATTGAAAAATGGTATCTTAATCCGCAAAGTAGTAAACAATTAAATTTGAAAGCAGTATTTTATAACCATACTGCCATCTACAGTATCATTTCGTTGGTGAGAGAAACACATTCTTTCGGGATGCCACTGTAAACCATAAATAGGGAGGCTGTCGTGTATGATGGCCTCTATTATATTGTCATAAGAATAGGCAATAGGAGAGAGATTTTGTCCCAATCTTCCAAGACATTGGTGGTGGGCGCTGTTTACAGAAAAGGATGTTCCGTAGAGTCTTGCGAGAAAGGATTGTGGATTGGCTGTGATGGGATGAATCTGGTCGTTTCCTTTGTATTCGTGGAATGCTGCATAATGACAGTGCTGGACAATATTTCCACCAAAATGGACATTGATGATTTGCATGCCCTTGCAGATGCCGAGTATAGGCTTTTTAGCTTCTATAAACTGATGTAAGAGTGTGAATTGCATAACATCAAGTGCAGTATCAATATTTTGGGAAGCAGTATTAGACTGATAAAAGAAAATTGGATTGATATCGCCGCCACCTGGAAGCAAAAGTCCATCATATTCTGTTAGTTCTTTATCTGATATAGATAGTGTGACAATAGGTGTGACGCCAAGATTGGATAAAGCAGTGACATAATTAGAAGTTAGATGTTCATATCCGCCAATGGCAATTCGCATAAAAATACCTCATACAGCTTTGTTTATAGTGTATGAGGTAAGGTATAAAAAATATCCTATTGAATTTATAAATTTTAATCTTTAATATCGGATAACTTCTGACTGATATTCGTTTTTGAGGTTATATCCAAACTTATTTTGGATGACAGAATGATAAATGTGTGTTGCTTTTATATCTTCTGTCAGCATAGATAGAGCAGTATCAGATAGATATTCCCGTGCATCTGCCAGTTTGGAGATGAGAGGGATAATCGGATGTATCGTATCATCCTGCGTGCTTGCTTTGGATACCTGTTTGATATATGAAAACAGCTCCGTAGCATCTTTGCGAAAGCCGAGCATACGGGCGTAAGTGATGTAGTCCTGTTTTTTATAAAGTTCCATATTTTCTTTGGTGATAGTAAGAAGAATGTGGAGCAAGGCTCTGCTGATACGTGTATAAGTAATTTCCTTTGTTTTTAATAAATCGCAGAAGCTTGTAAAATTTTTATAATACCGCAGTTTTTTAATGATGCGGTTAGATAATTCTTCTGAGACATCCATAAACTGTGTATAGCCAGTTGCTTCATGTAATAGTAACTGGTAGTGAAGCAATAGGGAAATATCATCTGCTCTAACAGGAGCTTTTTGATGATAGATGCCCTGTAACAGCGTGTAAACAGAAGCGGGCATCTGATTTTGAATCTGTGCTAAATTATCATCACTATCAAGTGCTGTACGGATGGCTAACGCAGAACTGTTCAATGTAGTTAATGAGGCGTCATTGTAAGCACCACCTTCGCGTCTAATGGTATAGGGCGTGATGCGACTGCTGCGTTTTATCAGAGCTTTACAATATTCGATTCCAAGAATGTTATTTGGAGAAGCAAGTAATCCCTCGTAGGAAGTTGCTTTTTCTGGTGCAGTATGGGAGAAGTACTGAATTAATGCGTTATGTCTTGCCATAGGATAAGCAAGACCTGATTTTAAGGCCGACTGTAATAGTGATTGAAACTGTGGAGGTTCGCTTGCAAGAATGTGTGCAATATCGGTTAAAGCCGTAATATCTCCACATTCACTTCCAAAACAAATCGAATCAATGATACCTAGTTTATCAAGCAGGGCAATGGCGCCCGCAGCAAAATATTCTGCACTTCCGGTTGCATAATATACAGGGAGTTCTAAAACAAGGTCCGCGCCGCAGGAGAGTGCCATCTTAGTGCGGGTATATTTATCGGCAAAAGCAGGTATTCCGCGCTGTGTAAAGCTACCACTCATAACGACAACGACATAATCTGCGCCAGTTATTTCTTTTGCCTTTTCTATATGAAATTGATGCCCATTGTGAAATGGATTGTATTCTGCAATAATGCCTGTAATTTTCATAAAATGCAAATGCCTTTCTGAATTGGATAAGTAAGATGTCGATGGATAGGTGAATATCCTTGCTACATTATTTGTTTACATGTAATGTACCACGGTTTGCTTGGAAAAACAATGCAAAGATGTTTGCATTTACCATTAGCTTTTGTGCCTGATTTTATACAATTTTTAGGCATTTCTGGCTTGTATACAATATAGAAATCTATTATAATTTATTCAGAAGGTATTCAATCGTATGAAAGGAGATTATAGCGTGGCATATATTGACATTATTAAAGAAAAAGCAAGAAAAGACAGAAAAACAATTGTACTTCCAGAGACAACAGATAAGAGAACTTTGATCGCAGCAGCCAAAATCATGGAAGAAGAAATAGCCAACATTATTATGGTTGGTAATGAAGAAAAGATTATGGATGGTGCTGGATGGCTGGAGGTTAATCTTGATGGGGTCAAGGTAGTAGATCCACGTACTTGTGAGAAGTTTGAAGAGTATGTAAATCTGTTATATGAGACAAGAAAATCAAAAGGTATGACAATTGAAAAAGCGAGAGAGATTTTAAGTACAGACTATCTGACATTCGGGGTTATTATGGTAAAGGCAAATGATGCAGACGGTATGGTTGCTGGTGCATGTCACGCAACGGCAGATGTACTTCGTCCATCCTTGCAGATATTAAAGACAGCCCCAGGTGTGAAATTGGTATCTGGTTTCTTTATTTTGGATGTACCGGATTGTGAATATGGAGAACATGGTACATTCTTATTTGCAGATTGTGGTCTGAACCAGGACCCAACAGCAGAAGAACTTGCTGCAATTGCAGATACAAGTGCTAAAAGTTTCAAGAGTCTTGTGGATGCAAAACCAATGATTGCAATGCTTTCACATTCTACAAAAGGTAGTGCAAAGCATCCACTCGTAGATAAAGTGGTAGAAGCAACAAGAATCGCGCATGAACAATATCCGCATCTGACAATTGATGGAGAATTGCAGACAGATGCTGCGCTTGTACCGCATGTTGCGAAATCAAAAGCGCCAGGCAGTGAAGTAGCTGGAAAAGCCAATGTACTTATTTTCCCAAACTTAGATTGTGGCAATATTGGATATAAATTAGTACAGAGACTTGGCAAGGCGGAAGCATATGGACCGATGTTACAGGGTATTGCTAAACCGGTAAATGATTTGTCCAGAGGATGTTCTTGGGAAGATATCGTAGGTGTTGTTGCACTGACAGCAGTACAGGCACAGCTTGTATAAAGATGTATTGCTATATAATTTGTATTTGAAAAGGCGATCACATACAAGGTCTAGATAAAAAAATATAGAAAGTTATTTTTCTTTGTTGACAAAAGATAACACTATATGTATAATTGTTTGAGTGTGGATAGGAGTCTACTATGTTAATTAATTTGACTGATGTTTTTTCATCTGAAGGTAAGGTAGTTCAGATGCAGGTTGATTTGGAGATGGTGACATACGAGAATCAACATGTAACTTATACAATTACGGATAAGACACCAATCAGTGTTACCTTTTCTAATACAGGAAATGGGAAAGCACATATGGAGGGTCATGTAAAGCTTACAATGATACTTTCATGTGATAGGTGCCTCAAGGATGTAATACATGAGTTTGATTTATCTTTTACAGAAGAACTGGTTTCACCGGAAGTATCTGATGATTTGTCAGAAGATATGGAAGATGGAAGAGATTTTATGGAAGGATATAGTATCAATATAGAAGACTTAATAAGCAATGAAATTTTGATAAACTGGCCAACAAAAGTTTTGTGTAGCGAAGTTTGCAAAGGGATTTGTAAACAATGCGGAAAAGACTTAAATGAGGGAGAGTGTGGATGCGATACATTCGTTCCAGATCCTCGAATGGCAGTGATAAAAGATATCTTTAACGCGAATAAGGAGGTGTAACGATGTCTATTTGTCCAAAGAATAAATCTTCTAAAGGTAGAAGAGATAAGAGAAGAGCAAACTGGAAAATGAGTGCTCCTACTTTAGTAAAATGCAGCAAATGTGGTGCTTTAATGATGCCTCACAGAGTATGCAAGGCTTGCGGATCTTATAATAAAAAAGAGATAGTAGCAGTTGATTAATTGAAAGTAAAGTGTCCGATTCGGACACTTTTTTTCGTTCATAAAAAACTTGATTTTTGAGTAGGCGTCTAGTATAGTAAAATAGGATGTTTATAGGAGGTAAGTCATGGCGGAATATGTAAATGTAGCGGTTGACGCAATGGGTGGAGACAATGCACCAGTAGAAATAATTAAAGGAACAATTCTTGCGATTAATGAAGATAAAAGAGTAAAAGCGTTTCTGTTTGGTAATGAAGCAATTATCAAAAAAGAGCTTGCTAATTATACATATGCCAGTGAACAGGTGGAAATTGTTGCTACAACGGAAGTTATTGAAACGGCAGAGCCACCAGTTATGGCGATTCGTAAGAAAAAAGATTCTTCTATCGTAAGAGGATTAAACAGCGTAAAGGAAGGTATGTGCGATGCTTTCGTATCTGCTGGAAGTACAGGTGCAGTTCTTGTGGGTGGACAAGTACTTGTTGGAAGAATTAAAGGAATAGAAAGACCAGCACTTGCACCAATGATTCCGACAGAGACAGGCGCAAGTCTGCTGATTGACTGTGGCGCTAATGTAGATGCTAGACCGTCCCATCTTGTACAATTTGCGAAAATGGGTGCAACTTATATGGAAGCTATTGTAGGAAGAAAGAATCCTACTGTTGCTATTGTAAATAACGGGGCAGAAGAAGAAAAAGGAAATGCACTTGTAAAAGAAACATTTCCACTTTTGAAGAACTGTCCAGAGATTAACTTTATTGGAAGTATTGAAGCAAGAGATATTCCAGCAGGAAAAGCGGATGTTGTTGTATGTGAAGCTTTTGTTGGAAATGTAATTCTTAAAATGTATGAAGGTGTTGGCGGTACATTAATTAAAAAAGTGAAGGAAGGTATGATGACTTCACTTCGCAGTAAGATTGGTGCATTATTAGTAAAACCAGCATTGAAACAAACACTTAAAGCGTTTGATTTGGAAGAATATGGCGGAGCGCCACTGCTTGGACTAAATGGACTTGTTGTAAAAACACATGGTAGTTCCAGTGCAGTTGAAGTGAAGAATTCTATTTTACAGTGTATCGCTTTTAAAGAAGAATGCATGAATGAGAAATTGATAGAAAAAATTACATTAAAGGATGAATAAGGAAGGAACATCTATTATGGAATTTGAAAAGTTAAAACAGATTATTGCTGAAGTATTAAGTGTAGATCCAAATGAAATTACAATGGATACTACTTTTGTAGATGATCTGGGAGCAGACTCTTTGGACGTATTTCAGATTGTAATGGGAATTGAAGACACATTTTCTGTTGAAATCGAAGCTGAAGATGCAGAAGCAATTTCCACAGTAGGGGAAGCCTTAGAACTGATTAAAAACGCGATGTAATATAAGACAGAAATACATAATGTCTGTAGCGTAAGCCCGTTAAGGGCTTTTCGTCTGATGTGAGGTAAGAGAAATGTCGATAGAATATTCCTTACAGGAACTGGAAAAGCGAATTGGTTACAAATTTATAAATCAGAATCTGCTAAGACAGGCCTTGACGCACAGTTCCTATGCCAATGAACGTAAAATTAATAAAATTGAGAATTATGAAAGAGTAGAATTTTTAGGAGATGCTGTTTTAGAACTGGTCTCAAGTGAATTTTTATTTCATAATGACATGACCATGTCAGAAGGCAATATGACGAGACTTCGAGCATCTATGGTTTGTGAATTTGCTTTGGCATTTTGCGCAAGAGAACTGGAACTTGAGAAGTTTATTTTCCTTGGAAAAGGTGAGGAAGCAACAGGTGGGCGAAGCAGAGATTCTATTATTGCAGATGTTATGGAAGCGGTAATCGGTGCTATTTATTTAGATGGTGGATTTTTGTGTGCGAAACAGTTTATTCACCAGTTTGTATTGTCTGATTTAGAGCATAAAAGGTTGTTTTATGATAGTAAAACAATTCTGCAGGAAATCATTCAAAAAGGAAGTAAAGGACAGTTACAATATGTCCTGACAGGAGAAGACGGTCCGGAACATGACAAGCAGTTTTTTGTAGAAGCACATCTTGATGGAGAATTGCTTGGAAAAGGTGTGGGACGCTCCAAAAAAGCAGCAGAACAGCAGGCGGCATATCAGGCACTGCTCTCGCTACACAAACAGTAAGGATAGGGTATAGTATGTATCTAAAGAGTATAGAAGTACACGGATTTAAATCTTTTGCAAATAAAATTACATTTAAGTTCCACAATGGTATTACAGGTATTGTAGGACCAAATGGAAGTGGTAAGAGCAATGTTGCAGATGCGGTACGATGGGTGCTTGGGGAACAGAGAATCAAGCAGCTTCGTGGTGCGTCCATGCAAGATGTTATTTTCTCGGGAACAGAGATGAGAAAACCATTAAGCTATGCGTATGTGGCAATTACACTTGATAATTCTGACCATCAGCTTGCTGTAGATTATGATGAAGTAACGGTAGCGAGAAGAATTTATCGTTCGGGAGAAAGCGAATATCTGATTAATGGTACAGTATGTCGTTTGAAAGATGTGAATGAGCTTTTTTATGATACTGGTATTGGTAAAGAAGGTTATTCGATTATCGGACAGGGACAGATTGATAAAATTTTAAGTGGTAAACCGGAAGAACGCCGAGAATTGTTCGATGAGGCGGCAGGGATTGTAAAATTTAAAAGAAGAAAAGCAACGGCACAGAAGAAGTTAGAGGATGAGAAACAGAATCTCATTCGTGTGAATGATATTCTAAGTGAGTTGGAAAAGCAGATTGGACCATTGGAGAAACAGTCTGAAACTGCGAAGATTTACCTGAAGAAAAAAGAAGAATTGAAAACACTTGATGTCAATATGTTTCTTTTAGAAAACAAACGTCTCCGTGAACAATTAGAAGGTGTAGAAGAAAAATACAAGATTGCAAATGGTGATTTGGAAGAGACCAAAGTAAACTATGAAGCAATCAAAGAAGAGTATGAAACAGTACAGAATGAAATTGAACGTTTGGAAGAGGCAATTGAAACAGCCAGAGGTCAATTAACGGATACAAGTGTACTTCGAGGTAAATTAGAAGGTGAAATCAATGTTTTAAAGGAGCAGATTAAGTCTGCGCAGGGCAATAAAGAACATCTGAATAACCGTATAGAAAGTATCCAAAAGGATATTGATGAAAAAGAAAAAGACAAAGCAGGAATTGTGGCTGATAAAGCGGAGATTGATACGCAGGTTGCAGAAATTGAAAAAGCAAGAGATGAAGCAAAAGCCTTACTGCTTGCAACACAGAGTAAGATCGAAGAATTAAATAACCACATTGAAACTGGTAAAAATACAATTATTGATGCGTTAAATGAAAGAGCAACTATCAAATCCAAAATTGGTCGTTATGATACGATGATGGAGCAGATTAACATTAGAAAGGCGGAATTAAACTCCCGCCTGCTTCGCGCGAAGTCAGATGAAGCAGAGCAAGAGGCAGTGATTCAAAAACTCCAGGAAGAATTTGCAAAAGTCAATGATGAGATTATCAGTTTGAATGATAAACAGCAGATTATTGACGAACGTCTTTCTCAGATGCATGATGAATTGGCTGGTAAAGATAAATCCTTACGTGATACACAGGTTACATATCATCAGGACAAATCCAAATTAGAGGCGCTGACAAACTTAACAGAGCGTTATGATGGTTATGGTGGCAGTGTAAAGCGTGTTATGGAACGCAAGGAATCAGAAAAAGGTATTATTGGTGTTGTAGCCGATATTATCAAAGTAGAGAAAAAGTACGAAACGGCCATTGAAACAGCACTTGGCGGTAACATTCAGAATATTGTAACAGACAATGAAGAAACTGCCAAGAAAATGATTGCTTATCTGAAGCAGAACAAAGCAGGACGTGCAACCTTCTTGCCACTGACTAGTATTACAAATCCGCAGGAGTTTAAAACACCAGAAGCATTGGAAGAAAAAGGTGTTATTGGTATGGCGGATGCACTTGTTACGATTGATAAAAAGTATAAAGACGTAGCAAAGGCAATGCTTGGCAGAATTATGGTTGTTGACAATATTGACAATGCAGTTAAAATTGCCCGCAAATTTGATTATGGTATCCGTATGGTAACCATTGAAGGTGAATTGTTAGTACCGGGTGGTGCTATCAGTGGTGGTGCGTTTAAAAATAACAGTAATCTTCTGGGAAGAAGACGAGAGATTGAAGAACTAGAGACCAAGGTCAAAGATCATCTTACTAAAATTGATAAAATTTTAGATGACATTGAAAAAACAAAAGAAGAGAGAAATAAGCTTCGTCTGGACCTTGAAACTGTAAAGGCAAGTTTGCAGGAACAGTTTATTTTACAAAACACAGCAAGACTCAATGTAATCAAAGCCGAAGAACGTAAAGAAGAAGCGGAAGCAGGATTTGGAGAATTAAAAACAGAAGAGAAAGAAATTGCAAACCAGATTCGTGAGATTACAGAAAGTAAAGAAGCTATTTTACGTGAATTAAAAGAGTCCGAGGAATTAGAGAAAAATGTGGAATCACAAATTCTTGGATTCCAGCAGGAATTAGAAGGTAAACGTACAGAAGAGATGGAACAGACATCCAAAGTGTCGGAATGGGATGTGGAAGTGCAGAAAATGCTACAGACACAGGAATTCCATCAGCAGAATGTGGATCGTCTGGAAGGCGAATTGTTACGTTATACAACAGAGTTAGAAGAAGTCAAGGCTGGATTTAACCAGAGTGAAGAAGATATTGCAAGAAAACAGGATAATATCACAGAACTCGAAAAAACAATTGCGGCTTCTTATACAACACAGGGTGATACAGAAGGTAAATTAAAAGATGATATTGCCAAGAGAGAAGAATTATCTGCAAATCAGAAAAATTTCTTTCACAAACGGGAAGAGATGTCTGAGCGTATGGCAAGTCTGGATAAGGAAGTTTACCGCTTGAATGCCCAGAAAGAAAGAATGGAAGAATCGATTGAATCCCAGATTAATTATATGTGGGATGAATATGAGATTACGCTAACAGATGCGGCATCTATGCGTAATGAAGAGATGACAGATCTAACCGCTATGAAGCGTGATATTGCATCGTTAAAAGACCAAATAAAAAAACTTGGCGATGTTAACGTGAATGCGATTGAGGATTACAAAAACCTTATGGAGCGTTACAGCTTCTTAAAGACGCAGCATGATGACCTTGTTGCAGCAGAAGAAACGCTAATTGGTATTATCACAGAATTAGATGCTGCCATGAGAAAACAGTTTACAGAAAAATTCAAGGAAATTAGCAAGGAATTTGACACTGTATTCAAAGAAATGTTTGGTGGTGGTAAGGGTACGCTTGAATTGATGGAAGAGGAAGATATTCTAGAAGCAGGCATTAAGATTATTGCACAACCACCAGGAAAGAAATTACAGAATATGATGCAGTTATCTGGTGGTGAGAAAGCTTTAACTGCCATTGCGCTTTTATTTGCAATTCAAAACTTAAAACCATCTCCATTCTGTCTGTTAGATGAGATTGAGGCAGCGTTAGATGAGAGCAACGTTGGACGATTTGCAAAATACTTACATAAGCTGACAAAGCATACACAGTTCATTGTAATTACACATCGTCGTGGAACAATGGAAACTGCGGATAGATTGTATGGTATTACCATGCAGGAAAAAGGTGTATCGGCACTTGTCAGTGTCAATCTGATAGATAAAGATTTAGATGACTAGGAGGCTGCTTAGTGTGAGTGAAGAAAAGAAAGGTTTTTTTAGCCGCTTAAAGGCGGGGTTAACCAAAACAAGAAATAATATTGTACATGGAATTGATTCTGTTTTTAACGGATTCTCTATGATTGATGAGGATTTTTATGAAGAACTGGAAGAAATTCTTATCATGGGTGATATTGGTGTAAATGCAACAACGTCTATTTTAGAACGTTTGCGTGAACAGGTAAAAGAGAAGCATATCAAAGAGCCAGCAGAATGTAAAGAATTATTGATTGAAAGCATCAGAGAACAGATGCAGGTGGAAGCGACTGCATATGATTTTGAGCATAAACAGTCGATTATTTTTGTGATTGGTGTAAATGGTGTTGGAAAAACAACTTCTGTTGGTAAACTGGCAAGTATTCTAAAAGGAAACGGCAGAAAGGTTATGCTTGCAGCAGCGGATACATTCCGTGCCGCGGCAGGTGAACAATTAACAGAATGGGCGCATCGTGCAGGTGTGGATATTATTGGTGGTGCAGAAGGTTCAGATCCAGCAGCTGTTATTTATGATGCCGTAAATGCTGCTAAAGCAAGAAATGTAGATGTACTGTTGTGTGATACTGCAGGCAGATTGCATAATAAGAAAAATCTGATGGAAGAATTAAAGAAAATCAATCGTATTATTGATAAAGAATTTCCAAACGCACACAGAGAAAACCTTGTTGTTTTGGATGGTACAACCGGACAGAATGCTTTACAGCAGGCAAAAGATTTTGGTGAAGTAACAGATTTGACAGGTATTATCCTGACTAAGATGGATGGCACGGCAAAGGGTGGTATCGCAGTTGCAATACAGTCAGAATTGAAAGTTCCTGTGAAATATATTGGTGTCGGTGAAACAATTGAAGATTTACAGAAATTCGATTCTAATGAGTTTGTAAATGCACTATTTGATGTAAAGAAAGAAGGATAATGATGAGTCAGAAAGAATTCACATTGGATAAATTTGAAGAGGCGGCAGAAGCGGTCAAAAAAGTTACACAGGAAACGAAACTGGTATATAGTGATTATCTGAGTGTACAGACTGGAAATAGAGTATATTTAAAACCAGAAAATATGCAGTTTACAGGAGCTTATAAGGTACGTGGTGCATATTATAAAATGTCAACATTAACAGAGGAAGAAAGACAGAAAGGTGTTATTACAGCTTCCGCAGGTAATCATGCACAGGGAGTTGCCAATGCAGCAAAACAGTTTGGCGCCAAAGCAACGATTGTTATGCCAACAACAACGCCACTTATGAAAGTAAATCGTACCAAAAGCTACGGGGCAGAAGTTATTTTATATGGTGATGTGTATGATGAGGCATGTGCACATGCTTATGAACTGGCAGAGCTACATGGATATACATTTATTCATCCATTTGATGATATTGATGTTGCAACAGGACAGGGAACAATTGCAATGGAAATTGTAAAAGAACTCCCGCTTGTTGACTATATTCTTGTACCAGTTGGAGGCGGTGGTCTTGCAACAGGCGTATCTACTCTTGCAAAACTGTTAAATCCAAAGATTAAAGTGATTGGTGTGGAGCCAGCGGGTGCAAACTGTTTACAGGAATCTTTAAAAGCAGGTAAGGTAGTAACGCTTCCAAATGTAAATACAATTGCTGATGGTACTGCGGTAAAAACACCAGGTAATGTGATTTTCCCATATTTACAGAAAAATCTGGATGAGGTGATTACCGTTGAAGATGAAGAACTTGTAGTTGCTTTCCTCGATATGGTAGAAAATCATAAAATGGTAGTAGAAAATTCAGGTTTATTAACTGTTGCAGCATTAAAGCATTTAAATGTAAAAGGCAAAAAGATTGTATCTATTTTAAGTGGTGGCAATATGGACGTTATCACAATGTCTTCCGTTGTACAACAGGGCTTAATCTTTAGGGATAGAATCTTTACAGTATCGATTCTGTTACCAGATAAGCCAGGTGAGTTATCTAAAGTAGCAGATGTTATTGCAAAAGAAAATGGTAATGTAATCAAATTAGAGCATAATCAGTTTGTATCTACAAATCGTAGTGCAGCAGTAGAATTGCGTATTACATTAGAAGCATTTGGTACAGAACATAAAAATCAGATTATAGAGAAATTGAATGAATATCATTATCAGCCGAAGGTGGTAAGAACAAATATTTAAAATAGTTGTGTCAGTTGTATAAAGAAACATTTTTTTTGTACAATAGAAGATAAGTAATTGATGGTAAACCATACAGAAAAGACTAGGTATTATGATAAGGTAAGGCATATTTAGAAAGGTGTCGGGCGTATGGAGCAGGAATTGCGTAAAAGAAGAGAAACTGGTTATTCGATAATAAAAAATTATATTGTAATTACCATAGGGGCATGTCTTTATGCCGGCGGTATTAGTTTGTTCCTAGATCCGAATAATCTTGCACCTGGAGGTATTACCGGTATTGCTGTCATTTTGAACCGACTTACTGGAATAGAAACAGGTACGCTGTACTTTTTGTGTAATGTGCCGATTGTACTACTGGGACTTTGGAAGTTTGGATGGCGCTTTATGTTATCAACTGCTTATGCAATTGTATTAACATCAGGAATTACCAATTTGTTAGCAAACATATCTGCTGTTACAACAGAACCATTGCTTGCGGCATTAGCGGGAAGTATTCTTGTGGCAGTTGGTATTGGGGTGATTTTTAAATCCGGTGCAACAACAGGTGGTATGGATATCATTATTAAAATTCTTCGTCTGAAGTACAAACATATGAAAACGGGGTCCTTGTTTTTACTGACAGATGTAATTATTGTAGCGTTTTCAGGCATCGTATTCCGGGATTTTAATATCATGATGTATGCGTTGATTGCTGTCTTTATTACAGGAAAAGTCATGGATATGGTGCTTTATGGAACGGATGAAGCAAAGCTGATTTATATTATTAGTGATTATCAGATAAAGATTACAGAACGTTTGCTTGCATAACTTGATATTGGTGTGACTTATCTGGAAGGAGCAGGTGGATATAGCCAGAAGAGCAAACGTGTGATTATGTGTGTTGTAAAAAAGCAGCTTGCTCCACGGGTAGAAGACATTATACAGGATGAAGACCCTGCTGCATTTATGATTATTACAAGTGCCAATGAGATTTATGGTGAAGGCTACAAAGATATTTTTAGTGAGAAATTATAGATGAGTAAGACGGGCGGTTGAATGACTGTCCGTTTTTTGGAGAAACCTATGATAAAAACAAAAACCTATAAAATGGCAGCTGTAGGTTTGATGGCAGCATTAATATGTATTTTAGGACCGGTGGTAATTATGCTTCCTTTTACGCCAATTCCTATATCACTTGCAACATTGGTTTTGTATTTGTCTGCTTTTGTGCTTGGATATAGGCTTGCAACAATAAGCTGTCTGATATATTTGTTATTAGGCTTAGTAGGTTTGCCAGTATTTTCTGGATTTGCTGGTGGAGCAGGAAAGCTTTTTGGACCAACAGGAGGATATCTGATAGGATACCTTTTGGTCGTGTATGTCAGTGGATATTTTATAGAGAAGTTTTATAAAATGTGGTATTTTCATTTAATAGGTATGGCGCTTGCTACAGCAATATTGTATCTATTTGGTACGGTATGGCTTGCATGTTGTGCAGATATGACGTTTGCAGAGGCGTTTATGGCGGGTGTCATTCCTTTTATACCTGGAGATATTGTGAAAATAGTCATAATCTTATTTGTGGGACCGATGATACGGAAACGTTTGTATAAAGCGGGAGTGTATTAATATGCGGTATGAAATACAGGGAGTACATTTTAGCGGTCGCTGCTAAGAAAGTATTTTAATAAATGATGCAAATAGAAGGTGTCAAGAAAAAATACTTGACACCTTTTGCTTTGTGTTGTAGAATAACAAAGGTGTCAGAGAAACTGCGCCTTTATATAGAAGTGGAGCAGGACGAAAATGGAGAGAATTGTAGAGCAAGGGCTTTTATATGATTTCTATGGAGAACTTCTGACAGAGCATCAGAGATATATTTATGAAGCAGTTGTATTAAATGACCTATCCTTGAGCGAAATGGCACAGGAACAGGGCATCAGCAGACAGGGCGTTCATGATTTGATAAAACGGTGTGATAAGATTCTTGCAGAGTATGAAGAAAAATTGCACTTGGTAGAAAAGTTTAATAAGATAAAAGCTTGTGTCAGACAGATAGAAACGGCGGCTGGCACATTAACTGATAGTAACCAGACAGAGCAAATTAAGCGTTTGGCAAATGAAATATTAATGGAATTATAGAGGATTATCCGAATGGCATTTGAGAGTTTAACAGATAAACTGCAAAATGTATTTAAAAATTTAAGAAGTAAAGGTCGTCTCACAGAATCTGATGTTAAGACAGCTTTGAAAGAAGTTAAGATGGCATTGTTAGAAGCGGATGTTAACTTTAAAGTAGTAAAACAATTTGTAAAATCCGTAGAAGAAAGAGCTATAGGAGCAGATGTGCTAAATGGTCTGAATCCAGGACAGATGGTTGTCAAAATCGTAAACGAAGAGATGATTAACCTGATGGGCTCTGAGACAACTGAGCTTACATTGCAGCCAGGAAAAGCCACAACAGTAATTATGATGTGTGGTTTGCAGGGTGCAGGTAAGACAACAACAACAGCGAAAATTGCAGGCAAATTGAAGCTAAAGGGTAAGAAACCATTGCTTGTAGCCTGTGATATATATAGGCCAGCAGCAATTAAACAGCTGCAGATTAATGGTGAGAAGCAACAGGTAGATGTATTTTCTATGGGGGATACTCATAAGCCTGTCAATATTGCAAAAGCCGCACTTGAACATGCTGCGAAAAACGGTCATAATGTAGTCATTCTCGATACTGCTGGACGTCTTCATATTGATGAAGATATGATGGCAGAGCTACAGGAAATCAAAGCCAATGTTGAAGTGCATCAAACACTGCTTGTTGTTGATGCGATGACAGGTCAGGATGCAGTTAATGTAGCAAAGGAATTCGACGAAAAGATTGGCCTAGATGGTATCGTGCTTTCTAAAATGGATGGTGATTCCAGAGGCGGTGCCGCACTGTCTGTAAAAGCGGTTACAGGAAAACCGATTCTTTATGTTGGTATGGGTGAGAAACTGTCTGATTTAGAACAGTTTTATCCAGACAGAATGGCGAGCAGAATTCTTGGTATGGGAGATGTCCTAACACTGATTGATAAAGTGCAGGCAAATCTTGATATTGATGAAGATAAAGAAAAAGAAATGGCCGCCAGAATGAAAAAAGGTAAGTTTGATTTTGAAGACTACCTTGAAAGCATGAAACAGATGAGAAACATGGGTGGTTTATCTAGCCTTCTTAGCATGATGCCGGGAATGGGAGCGAAAATGGGCGATATTGAGTCCATGATTGATGAGAAACAGCTTGCTAGAATGGAAGCGATTGTGTTATCCATGACGGTGGAAGAAAGAAGAAATCCAAAGCTGTTAAATCCTTCTAGAAAGAGCAGAATTGCGAGAGGCGCTGGCGTGGATATCAGCGTTGTAAACCGCTTTGTAAAGCAGTTTGAACAGTCACAGAAGATGATGAAGCAGATGCCGGGGATGTTTGGTGGCAAAAAAGGCAGAGGCATGTTTGGTGGCGGAGGAATGAAATTCCCGTTTTAAGTAACAGAAATTATATCAGTTAAGTTTAGAAATACTTACATTTCTATTCAAATATAAACATTAATTTTTTATTTACGGAGGTAAAGAAACATGGCAGTTAAAATCAGATTAAGAAGAATGGGACAGAAGAAAGCACCTTTTTATAGAATCGTAGTTGCAGATTCCAGATCCCCAAGAGATGGTAAATTCATCGAAGAAATTGGAACATATGACCCAACAACAGATCCAAGCACATACAAAGTAAACGAAGAATTAGCTAAAAAATGGCTTGCAAACGGTGCACAGCCAACAGAAGTAGTAGCAAGAATTTTCAAATCTGTAGGAATTGAAAAATAATAGCACACTTTTGGAGGTGGATTATGAAGGAACTCGTTGAAGTTATTGCAAAAGCACTCGTAGATAATCCGGATGAAGTTTTTGTAACAGAGAAGGAAGACGGTAGAAATACTGTTGTTGAACTTCACGTAGCTGCTTCCGATATGGGGAAAGTTATTGGTAAACAGGGACGTATTGCAAAAGCAATTCGCTCCGTTGTAAAAGCAGCATCATCCAAAGAGAATAAGAGAGTAGATGTGGAAATCATCTAATATACAATGCGTCCAAAACGTTTGTTTTGGACGCATTTGAGTCTAACATAGGCCTTGATATTAATATGAAACCCTGAAAAAATATGTTGACATTATGTTATAGAAGGCTGTTATGGACTTATCACTATATAAATGAGGAGACAGGAATGCAGAAAAATGATATGCTTCAAGTAGGCGCAATTACATCAACACATGGAATCCGTGGAGAAGTAAAAGTATATCCAACAACGGATGATGCAAAGCGCTTTAAAAAATTGAAACAGGTTATATTAGATACAGGTAAAGAAAAATTAGAACTGGAAATCGAAGGTGTTAAATTTTTTAAACAATTTGTAATTTTAAAATTTAAAGGCATTGATAATATCAATGATATCGAAAAATATAAAGGTAAAAATCTGTATGTTACAAGAGAAAATGCCGTGAAGCTGCAAAAAGATGAATATTTTATTGCAGACTTGATTGGACTGACTGTTGTAGATGAATCAGATAAAGTGATTGGTACGTTAACTGATGTAATAGAGACAGGTGCCAATGATGTATATGTAGTTAAAATGGAAAATGAGAAAGAAGTGTTGCTTCCGGCAATTAAGCAGTGTATTCTGGATGTTAATATAGAAGAAGAACGCATTCGTGTTCATATAATGGAAGGATTAATGGATTAAGAAACCATTAATCCTTTTATTTCATCGATTAACGACTGTTGTAAATTAACAAGCATCTTCATAGTGAATGATAATACTTTCTTATCTGCTCCTGCCTACTTTATGTAATGTATCTTTCTTTTTATTTTTGCACGTGTACTCGTCAGAAAAAGGCAAGTATTTCTATGCACCTGATTTTGAAGGTTTTTATTACAACCGTCTCGCAAAACTCGCTTTACAGAAAATAGCAGCATATGTATAGGCGCGACTTTTAACCGTTTTGTGCATTTTCTTAATGAAGCACAGA
This sequence comes from Lachnospiraceae bacterium, assembly GCA_017472325.1. Lineage (GTDB taxonomy): Bacteria > Bacillota > Clostridia > Lachnospirales > Lachnospiraceae > RGIG4733. The sequence goes on along the minus strand of JAFUQM010000020.1, from coordinate 4,446 downwards.
GACATCAAGTTCTGCCCTGAAACTCCCAGAGGCGAAGCCTCTTTTGTGAAGGGCAGAACAATCGAAGATGTCGAATGCTTCATTTAGAAAACGCCAAAACTAGGTTATCGTCGCGCCATACATATGCTGCTATTTTCTGTAAAGCGAGTTTTGCGAGACGGTTGCTTACCATCAAAATCAGGTGCTAAGAAATACTAACCTTTTTCTGAAAAGAGTACCCCAGTGCAAAAATAAAAGGAAAGATACAAATGCACATAGTAGATATTAGCAGATAAGAAAGTATTATCATGCACCAAAAGAATGATGGGTAATTGGTAACAGCCGTTTTTATTATTCGGAATCGGTTTGTTCCTTGATTGCTTCCAGTGTGTTTTCACCATAGTGTGTTTTGAATATGACAAAACATAAACCGCCAATAACAAATGCGCCACCAATAAAATTACCAATGGTTACAGGAATAAAATTTTGTAGACTGTTTACTATAGTGAGTGACTCTAGTTGTTCTGTTGTAATGCCGTATAACTCCTGGGCTTTTGCGGCATATACAGGATTCTTTGCTGCTAGAATTCCAGTTGGAATATAAAACATATTTGCAATGGAATGTTCAAAACCACCGATTACGAAGGCCCAGATTGGGAAAAAACTTGCAAAAATTTTACCAACTGTTTCACGCGCAACACCTACCATCAATATTGCAACACATACAAGGATATTACAGAGAATACCAGATGCAATTCCATTTTCAGGTGAAAGTTCTACTTTGGAAAGAGCAACCTTGATTGTATAGGCGCCAACACCACCAGCAGAGTAGTTAAGCTGCCCGCTGAAATAGATTAAAAAATCTGCAAAGAGGGCACCCAAAAGATTGCTGAAGTAAATTACAAATAAGTTTTTGAAGAAAGCGCGAAAAGAAAGTCTTTTTCCATAAACATTCATAATAATCAAACAGTTACTTGTAAATAACTCACCGCCCATGAAGACAATCATAATCAGTCCAACAGGGAAGATAACACCTGCAAGTGTTCTTGCAAGTCCAACATCTGTAATGTTATGTACAGCAACGTTGCTTGCTGAACCAGCCAGTGCAATAAAAATACCGGAAAGAATACCGAGTAATATCATTTTTGGAAGTGGAAGAGTTGCTTTTTCGTATCCACTTCGCATATTATTTTCTATAACTTGTACAGGGGTATGAATTTTTTTTGCCATAAGAGTCCTTTCTTAGAAATCATAGTATAGATTAATTTTTTGTTAAGATTTTCTTTATTGTAGCATTGGATATAGTGTGAAATCAACTACTTTATTCTTGACAATTTTTGCTGTTATAGGTAGAATAAGTCCTAGTGATAAGATTTATATGAAGAAACGTTGATGAGGAATAGTAAGAGCGTAGACTTTTAGCAGAGAGCTGCCGGGTGGTGTGAGGCAGTAGAAGCAAACTCCCAACTCACCTCGGAGTTCTTTTTGTGAAGCGTTTTTGTGTGTAGCAAAAAGCGGGTCTTCCCGTTATAGGAGATATGAGTGTGCAAGATAGATATATACGAATAAATTTGTAATACAAAAATGTTTGTTTGTGTATTGTTTTGTGAACTAGAGTGGTACCACGGAAGCAAGCCCCTTTCGTCTCTGGATTAGAGATGCAAGGGCTTTTTTGATTCATAAACTATTTTGTGAACAATAGGAAACATGACTTGCGAGTTTTGCTCGTTTGTGGATTTTAGAAAATGGAGGAATGAAAAATGGCAGTACCGTACAATCACAGAGAGATTGAACAAAAATGGCGTGCAGAATGGGAAAAAAATCCTGTGAACGTCAATGATGGCAAAAAACCAAAATATTATTGTTTGGATATGTTTCCATATCCATCAGGAAACGGACTTCATGTAGGACACTGGAGAGGATACGTTATTTCTGACGTATGGAGCCGTTATAAAATGTTAAATGGTGGACATTATATCATCCACCCAATGGGTTGGGATGCATTTGGTCTTCCAGCAGAAAACTATGCAATTAAGATGGGAGTACATCCTGCAAAGTCTACAGCAGAAAATGTTGCCAATATCAAAAAACAGATTAACCAGATTGCAGCATTATATGACTGGGATATGGAAGTAAATACAACAGACCCAGAGTTCTACAAATGGACTCAGTGGATTTTTGTGAAAATGTTCAAGGAAGGTCTCGCTTACGAGAAAGAAATGCCAATCAACTGGTGTCCTTCCTGTAAGACAGGGCTTGCAAATGAAGAAGTTGTGAACGGCAAATGTGAACGTTGTGGCGAAGATGTAACGAAGAAAAACTTAAAACAGTGGATGCTTAAAATTACAAAATATGCTGATAGATTATTAGCAGACTTAGATAAACTTGATTGGCCAGAAAAAGTTAAAAAAATGCAGGCAGACTGGATTGGTAAATCTTATGGTGCAGAAGTTGATTTTGCAATAGAGGGTAGAGAAGAAAAAATTACAGTATATACAACAAGACCAGATACCTTGCATGGGGCAACCTTTATGGTACTTGCGCCAGAACATGCAATGGCAGCAAGTCTTGCAACACCTGAGACAAAAGAAGCAGTAGACAAATATATTTTTGATGCTTCTATGAAATCCAACGTAGACAGATTACAGGATAAAGAAAAAACAGGTGTATTCACAGGCTCATATGCAATCAATCCATTAAATGGTGCCAAAGTGCCTATCTGGTTATCAGATTATGTACTGGCTGATTATGGTACAGGTGCAATCATGTGTGTACCGGCACATGATGACAGAGACTTTGAATTTGCTAAGAAGTTCGATATTCCGATTATTCAAGTTATCGCAAAAGATGGCAAAGAAATCGAGAATATGACAGAGCCTTATACAGATGCAGTTGGTACAATGATTAACTCTGGTGAATGGAACGGACAGGAATCCGCAGTCCTGAAAAAAGAAGCACCAGCCATGATTGAAGCGCGTGGACTTGGTAGAAAAACAACAAACTATAAACTGCGTGACTGGGTATTCTCAAGACAGCGTTACTGGGGTGAGCCAATTCCAATTGTACATTGTCCAAAATGTGGATGTGTTCCAGTACCAGAAAATGAATTGCCATTATTATTACCAGAAGTAGAATCTTATCAGCCAACAGGTACAGGAGAATCACCACTTGCTGACATTGAAGAATGGGTAAATACAACATGTCCACAGTGTGGTGCGCCATCCAAACGTGAAACGAATACAATGCCTCAGTGGGCAGGTTCTTCATGGTATTTCTTGCGCTATGTAGATAGTAAAAATTCAGATGAACTTGTGAGCAAAGAAAAAGCGGCAAAATATTTGCCAGTTGATATGTATATTGGTGGTGTAGAACATGCAGTATTGCACCTGTTATACTCCAGATTCTATACAAAATTCTTATATGATATCGGTGTGGTAGATTTTGATGAACCTTTCACAAAACTGTTCAATCAGGGTATGATTACAGGGAAGAATGGTATTAAGATGTCAAAATCCAAAGGCAATGTCGTATCACCAGATGATTTGGTAGAAGATTATGGCTGTGACTCTTTAAGAATGTATGAACTTTTCGTAGGTCCACCAGAACTTGATTCTGAATGGGATGACAGAGGTATTGATGGTGTATACCGTTTTATTACACGTTTCTGGAATCTTGTTATGGATCATAAGGATAGCAATGTTGTAGCAACAAAAGAGATGATAAAACTGCGTAATAAAATGGTGTTCGATATCACGCAGCGTCTTGAAAACTTTAGTTTGAATACTGTTGTATCTGGATTTATGGAATATAACAACAAGATGATTGATATGGCTAAAAATGGTGGCATTGATAAAGAAACATTAAAGACAGCAGTTACGCTTCTTGCACCATTTGCACCACATTTATCAGAAGAATTATGGCATGAACTGGGGGAAGTAGGTTCTGTATTCCATACAACATGGCCAGTAGCAGATGAAGCTGCTATGGTAGATGATGAAAAAGAAGTAGCAGTACAGATAAATGGAAAAACAAAACTTGTTATCAAAGTACCTGCTGACATCGACAAAGAAGCTGCAATTGCGGCAGGTAAAGAAGCACTTGGTGATAAATTATCTGGCACAATTGTAAAAGAAATTTACGTACCAGGAAGAATTATTAATATTGTTGCGAAATAATCTGAGTAACGAATGAGTTTCTATATCTCGGAATGACTCTTGCATGTACCAAGCACCTTATGATGTAAGATAATACTTTATTATCTGATAATGTCTACTACATGCACTTGTATCTTTGCTTTTATTTTTAACAAAGACGACTCATTTCAGGAAAATGTTAGTATTTCTTAGCACCTAATTTTGATGGTGCGCAACCGTCGAAGCACTGTTTGAGTCTTACAGAAAATAGCAGCATATGTATGGCGCTCCGATAACCTGTATTTGGCGTTTTCTAAATGAAGCATTCGACATC
>JAFUQM010000019.1 GCA_017472325.1 Lachnospiraceae bacterium | reverse complement strand
GTTTTGAAGTTTGTTAACATACCACCTAACCATCTTTCATTTACATAGTACATACCGCAACGTTCAGCTTCTGTTTTAACAGCATCCTGAGCCTGTTTCTTTGTACCAACGAAAAGAACTGTACCACCTTCGCTTGCAATTTTAGAAATTGCATTGTAAGCTTCATCTACTTTACCTACAGATTTCTGTAAGTCGATGATGTAGATACCATTTCTCTCTGTAAAGATGTATGGAGCCATTTTAGGGTTCCATCTTCTTGTCTGATGTCCAAAATGAACACCTGCTTCTAATAACTGTTTCATTGAAATAACGCTCATGTTTCTTACCTCCATTTGGTTTTGATTCTTCCGCACGTTTCTTTGTATAACAATTCTCTGTCCATACAATCTGCCATTCCCGCGTCATGGAACACCGGCAGACAATTCGCATGCGTGTTTTTTAGTCACAACAGATGAATTATAGCATAAGAAAAACCCCGTTGCAAGGGGTTTTACACGTTTTCTACTATTTTTTTCTTGTTGTCAAAATTATGGCAATTTCCTCTTCGGTTGCCCCTGTCGGAATCTCATGAACTCCTACTGCAAGTTTTTTATCATATCCATTTTGACATAGAAATCTGTCATAAGCTGCTGCTGATTCTACAAGTCCCGCTTCTGCTACTCTTTGACTAACCGTTACAGAATTATCGCCTCCAACAATTGTAATAACTATCATTTGTTCTGTATCAGCTATTTCTGTTTCCGTAACAGCTTCGCTCTCTGCTTCTGGCACTACAGTTTCTGCAGCTTCTTCATCCACCGTTTCTGTCTCTACGATTTCTGCTGCTTCTTTATCTACTATTTCTGATTCTTCACTTTCAGAAACGTCTTCACCTACTATTTCTGATTCTGCATTTTCTGTAAATTCTTCGCCTACTGTTTCTGATTCTGCATTTTCTGCAAATTCTTCGCCTGCTGTTTCTAGCTCTGCGGGTTCTGTAGCTTCTTCATCTACGGTTTCTGGTTCTGCCGAATCTAAAACTTCTTCATCTTTATCTAACAGCAGTCCGCTTTCTTTCTCTGCTTCCTGCATGCCTAGTTCTTTTGCTCTTTCTATAATCTGCGCATCTGTCATCTCCGCATTGTGATTACCAGAAACAGTAAACACAATTGCTGTTACAACAATTCCGATACCCAGACCTCGTAAATAATATTTTAATCTCATATCAATTTATACCTGTCTATCTCACATACCTTCAAATAAATCAATTACTAATTTTACTTCACCGATACCAAGCCCTAATTCTTTGGCAATTGCCATATTGGACTTGCCCGCTTTGTGCAATGCAAGAATTCTATCGTTGTTATTTCTTCCATTATCATCATCCGCAGTAAAATTAATATCTACTTCTGCCTTATCCGTTACATTTGACGGTGCAGGCTTTTCTGCTTTTGGTGTCTTCTTAGCTGGCTGACGTTTCTTCTTTGGTGCAGGTACTGAAGTTTCTGGAACTTTCTCTTCCGGTACAGCTACTTCCTCTTTTACCGCCTCAGTCACAACTTCCTCAACAACTTCCGTAACAACCTGTTGCGGTGCTTTGCTTAGAATCTCTTCTGCTGTATCAGCTGCCGTTTTCACCTTGCGTTCCGCCATATTCGCATCTCTAATTGCTTCTTTTAAGCTTTCCTGCTTATTATTCAGCATGTCATAAAGAAACATAACTTCCTTGTGATTGGTATTGATTGATTCTAACACAGTATCAGAATACTCATTTACCGCCATAATTTTTTCATTGCTTAATCTATCGAGAGAACGTTCTGTTTTCTCAACTCCATCTGCAATTTTTTCATCTACAATATCAGATATTCGACTTCTCGCATCCTGCATTTCCTGATCCACAAGTTTTTTCACCTGTTCTTCACCCAGTTGAATATCTTCACTACTGATGCTTCGTTTCTTTTCTGGCAAAACAAAACTCGCCACAAACATAACACAACCTACTATCAGTAAAATAATTTCTGTTAATTCCATCTTATGTTCTCCTAAATCTTCATATCAAATCCCGAAGGACTTTTTGCTATAACCTTTCCATCTGGTGTGATAGTTCTTTCTCCCTGTCTTCTTCTACCACCGTCTCCATGATACTCATTCTTGCCCTTTTCTCTTGCATCATGCTTCTGACTTGTATTATGCGCATCTTCTCCGCGCTTTACACGCGAAACATTCTCCTGCACATTTTTTGAAAACTGGGTCTGGAGATTTGATTGGTCAGATACTACTTTATTATCTTCGTTATGCTTTACTGCTGCGAAATCTTGTACACGCTGAATCGAACCATTCAGCTCTACTGTGCCAATTGCCATGCTATCACCCTTTACATACCAACCATTTTAACGTCTCCACGTTGTCTGATAAATCTACAATATTGCATATTGGATTTTACTACCATAGACACATCCGCAATCACAATTCTTGTTCCCGGATATACTTCACCCGTCACAACAACCTGACCCTCTTGTCCACCATCCTTCATAAGTTCATCTAATTCTTCTAACTCTCTGGTACATCTCTTCACTTCTTCTGTTTTTTGCTTATTTACCTCTGAAAGTGATTTCATGTATTTCAACTGATCTATAGGCAGTTTAATTCCTTGTGCCAGCTTCTGAGATGTTGCAATCAGAACCGGTTGAACAGACTTTAATGTCTTCTGCGCTTCTGCAATCATTTTTTGTAATTCCTGATGACGCTCTTTTAACTCTGGATTGATACCGATTTCAATGGTTGTATCTGCACCCATTGAGGAACCTAATGTCTTTACCGTAACGGACTTGGTAGCTGCTACAACACCACCTGTAATGAAGGCTCTCTTTCCGCCTACATTTACTTCTGTTTTTGCAGATACTTTACTGTGCAGAATCGAACCCGATTCTACATAACCTCCGGCTGTTGCTGTCGCATTTTCTATGAATTTGGAAATAATATTACCACCTGCATGAATCACACCTTTCCCCATACCATTCATACCTCTGGCAATAATAACATTACCACCTGCTTCAATATGTGCGCCTTCTACAACACCTTTCACTTCTATATTACCTTCTGCACGCACTGAAAAGTTCGAGCAGACATTCCCGTTTACCTGTACATCTCCTGCGTAATCAATGTTACCTGTGGAGTTATCTACATTCTCAACTTCCAACACATTGGATACAAACACTTTATCATCAACAAGCGATACATGTCCATTTACTTTTGCAGTCAGAACCTGTCTATCCTCCGAGATATCAATATTCTGGCTAAACTGCAAACGTGCAGAAAGTGGTGGTTTTGGGACAATTTTGTCTCCTAGCACGTTCGTTCCCTGCGTTCCCTGCTGTTCCGGAAAAAGTCTCGCAATGACGTCTCCCTCTTTGCAAGCGTTCAATGTGTTAAGATTAAAAAAGTCAACGCTTCCATCTTCTTTCAGCGTTGGTCTTGCTTTTAAGTCTGTATTAAAATAATATTCTATCCTTGCATCTGTTCCTAGTACCGCTGGTTCTCCTTCTGCAATGACAAATTCTTTACAATAATCTCGATTCGCAATAAATGCATCAAGTACATCCTCTTTGATACCAAAGCGTACATTTCTAAACTTTAAATCATTTAGAATTTCATCCTTGTCCATCACACGACCATTCGTAGAAGGAGCATAGAATTTTACAGTAGCGCTCATGTTATCTGGTGCAATATGTACCACTACCAATTCATCTTCACTATATCCTTTTTTATTGTTTACTGTAACGACAATTTCCTTTTGTAATGTCGTTACTGCTGAATTCAATGCTGTAAGATCATGTGGAATAGCTTTCATATCAAGATATTCCATTACATCCGCCATTTTTAATGGTTCACCACCATCTGTTGGCGGCACCAAGCGTATTGATGTTCCTGCCTCATTATATATTAACTGAAAATACCCATTCATCTTTTATCCTCTTTTACATATCTGTCAAAATTCCCATATAGCTTCCCATTTTTGTCTTCATCTTTTGAAGGCCTTTTGTATGAAGCTGAGAAATTCTGGACTCAGATACTTCCATTACATTACTGATTTCTTTCAGAGTCAAATCCTCATAATAATAGAGCAGGATAACCTTCTTCTCCTTCTCTGTCAGTACTTCTAATGCTTCTTTTAATTTTTCTTTTAATTCGCCCTTCTCCAGTTCTTCTTCTGGATTTGCAAACTGTTTGGACTCATTGCGTTCTCTTGGCACTTCACTTCCCTGTTCAAGATACTCATTTAATGAAACAATATTAGTAATCTTCATCTGTGACTGCCAATCCGTCAGTTCCTCTGTCGTAATACCAATCTGCTTAGCAATGTCCTCATCTGTCGCATTTTTACCAGTCACCGTCTCGATTTCACGCATAGCCATATCAATCTTTTTCTGACGTTGTCTGATTGTTCGTGGAATCCAATCCATTTTACGTATTTGATCTAAAATGGCACCTCTGATTCTCAAGCTGGCATACGTTTCAAACTTCACTTCTTTCGCAAAGTCAAATTTGTCAATGGCATCAATCAAACCAAATACACCATAACCAACCAGATCATCATACTCGACATTATTGCCTAAATACATATTTAATCTGCCTGCAACTACCTTTACAAGAGGCGCATATTCTACGATAATCTGTTCTCTTATTTCTGATGTTCTATTTTGGGAATAACTGTCCCATAGTTTCTTTCTGCCTGCCTCGTCCATATCCGCAGCCTGCCCCTTTCAGCGTATAAGATAATGTTCTGATAACAAAACTATTTCTCACTCTGTCCTTTTTGTTCCATCTGATCCTTGTGTTCCTCATTGGAATCCTTCTCTATGACTTCTCCTTCTGCTGCTTCCCTCTCTGCTTCAGCCGCAGCATCTAACTCCTTTTGGAAGGTATCAAACATTTTCTTAATAAGAAGTCCCACTATATAAAATACCAACAGTACAAGCAAAAGTATAGTGAGCATATCTTTTAGCTCGTAATTTCTGATATATGTAATAATACTTGTTGCTGCACCTGCGATTAACATTAAAACCAATGGTATTTGTTTCGTTTTCATTGTTACCCTGCCTAAATTGTTTTCTCACCTTTTCCAACAGACTTAATCAAAAAGTCTCCTGTTTCCGGATAAAATACAACTGTCCTTCCATAGTTTTCGCCAGTATCTTCTGCCAGTATTCTAATTCCCAGTTCTGCAAGTTTATGTTTTGTTGCAATAACATTCTTTTCGCCAATACGAACCATGTCCGTCTTGTTCTGAAACGCAAACATCTGGGCGCCACCGGCTATTTTGGCAACAAGTCTAGAAGCAGATGCTCCTTTTAAAACCATCTGCCTCACCAATTCTTCTATTCCTGTGTCTGCAAACTTATATATATTTGCATTATTTTTAATTGCCTGACTATCTGGTAGCATTACATGCGCTAATCCGCCAATTTTGGTCACCGGATCTCTAAGGGCGATTCCTACACAAGAACCCAGTCCTAGTGTTGTGACGCTATCCGGACTAACGCATACTTTCAAATCTGCCATGCCTACGTTAATTACATTCCCCATACCTGTCCCTGAACTTCCTCATAATTTTCGTTTTCATGCATCGTACAATTGTTACTGTATTCCCAAAGAGTTCAGAATCTTCTGATATGATTCCACATCTGGAATCAGGATAAAGAATCCATCCAACGCAACTTCATCCGAAAACTGTGTCTGAATTAATAAAATCTGATCACCGATTGTACCAAATTCAATTGCCGGTACACTTAAAATCGCACCTGCCATGTCAATTGTCAAATCTGGTACTGACGGATAAATACTTAAATTTGTTATCATAGAAAGCGCATTCAGATACGCACCTGTAATAATATTGCCAATTTCCTTTAACGCTGAAATATCCATATCTGAAAAATCAGCCCCAGTATCCATCTGCATTAATTTATTAACCAAATGCTTTGCTGTATCTTTCTTAGTCAAAAACATCATACTACCGGTAACATCACCTTCTACTGCAAGGTAAATACCTACCATAATCTGTTCTTCACCGCCCATAACTGCGCTCATTTCTTGCAAGGTCAACAATCTGACCTGTGGTACTGTCATATCAATACGGCATTGGAGCATTTGTGCCAACGCCGTTGTTGCATTTCCTGCTCCAATATTGCCAAGTTCTTTTAATACGTCATAATATTCCTGTGACATTTTCTCAGGGTTTAATTCTTTCACGCGCATACCTCTCTACTACATATAATCTTTTTCTGCTGCTACTGCGTTTAAATCTAAAAGTGATATTAAGGAATCCGCATGCTTACCAATCGCAGTAATAAAATTCACTTTATCATCTTTTCCATCATGCGCCATTTTTTCGATATTATCCTGTCCGAGTGTAACAACTTCTTTTACTTCGTCCACAACAACACCAAGCATTCCGTGCTGCTCTAATTTCAGAATAATGATTCTTGTTGCTTTTGTATATTCATCATCCTCTAAGTCCATCTTTATTCTAAGGCTCATAACCGGGATAACTTCACCTCGTAAGTTAATAACGCCTTTTAAGTAAGGAGCAACCTTTGGAACTCTAGTAATACGCTGCATACGTACAATATTGTCTATGTATTTGATATTGATTCCAAACTGTTCTTCTCCAATTTTAATTACGATATATTGAGTTGTTTCATATTCAACCTTTAATTCATCCATGGTGTATTCTCCTCCAATCCGTCTTTATTAAATCAATGTATTTGCATCTAAAATCAGAGCTACTTCACCATCGCCTAAGATTGTGGCACCACTGATAATCTTACATTTGCTAATGTATTTGCCAAGAGACTTAATAACGATTTCCTGCTGTCCCATCAGTTCATCAACTACAAGGCCAGCCAGCTTGTCGCCTTTCTTAACGATAACAACAACCATATTCTCTGAAGGATCTTTGGTTGATGGTGCATCCAGCACATCGCTCAAGCGGATTAATGGAATAACTGTACCACGCAGATGAATTACTTCTTTTGCCTGTACTGTCTTAATTTCTGCTGGACTAATATCCTCGATTGTCTGGATAGAGCCAAGAGAAATTGCATATTTTTCTCCACCAACAACTACCATCAATGCCTGAATAATTGCAAGTGTTAATGGAAGTCTGATAATCCATGTACTACCTTCACCAAGTTTTGTCTTAACTTCAACTTCACCACTTAAAGATTCAATCTTAGACTTAACAACGTCAAGACCTACACCTCTTCCAGATACGTCTGATACAACCTTTGCTGTAGAGAAGCTTGGAAGGAACAGTAAATCGATAATCTCTTTATCTGACATTCCAGCAGCCTGTTCTGGTGTAATAACACCACGTTCAATTGCTTTATTTTTAACGCTTTCTACGTCAATACCATTACCATCATCTCTAACTTCGATAACTACGTTGTTACCATCCTGGTATGCATCTAAGAAAATAGAACCGACTTCTGGCTTTCCTCTTTCCTTACGTACTGCTGCTGATTCAAGACCGTGGTCTGCTGAATTACGCAGCAAATGCATCAATGGATCACCAATTTCATCAACCACAGTACGGTCAAGTTCTGTCTCTTCACCGCTCATGTATAATTCCATTTTCTTGTTCAATTTCTTGGACAAGTCACGGATCATTCTTGGGAATTTGTTTACAACGCTTTCAATTGGCACCATTCGTACTTTCATAACGGATTCATGCAGATTCGTTGTAACGCTTTCCAGATATTCAATATGTTCATTAAAGCCTGTATTGTTGCTGTTGCTTTCTACTGTAGAAGCAGATACGAGGGAGTTTTTCGCAATAATTAACTCGCTGACAAGATTCATTAAAACATCCAGTTTTTCTATATCTACTCTGACTGTTCTGTTTACTACTGGCTTAGCTACTGCTTTCTTCTCTGTCTTAGCTGGTGTTGCCTTTGCTGGTGTTGCTGCTGCAACCTCAGTTGTCTGTGCTACACTTTCAGCAGCCACTGCTGCTACTGGTGCTTTACCACCCTGGTATAAGGAAGAATCAATCACTTCACCAAGAACTTTTTCAATTTCAGATACACCTTCTGCAGCTTTAATAACTTCTTCCAGACTCTTCTCTGATACAACAATCAGACTAAAGTCTAATTCAAATCTTTCGTCTTCAATATCCTGTGCACGTGGCTCAGACACAATAACTTCACCGATTTCTTCTATTGCTTTATATACAAGAAATGCTCTTGCCGCTTTTAAAATACAGGATTCCTGTACATATACAGTAATTCCCATAATATTCATATCCTGTTCTGCTGCTTCTGTAAGTACATGTTTTTCTACATCACCAAATTTGATGTTTTTCCATTTTTTCTCATAACCATCAGAAGTATCTTCTGCAACTGGAGCTGCTTTATCTGCTGCTTTTGCAGCCGGTGCAGAACCTGCTTTGCCTTGATGAGCCTGTAACGCCTTGATTAATGGTTCGTTATCATCTGTACCTTCATCTCCGCTTTCCTGGATTGTTGATAAATAAGTTTCTAATGCATCCAGACACTGGAAAAGTGTATCAATCATCTCAGCATTTACTTTTAAAGTACCATTACGAACTTCTGAGAATACATTCTCCATGTCATGTGTTAATGCCTGCATTCTCTTGAATCCCATTGTGCCTGCCATTCCCTTTAAAGAATGTGCTGCTCTGAAAATCTCATTGATAGTGTCCATGTTTTCAGAATCCTGTTCAAGTTCCAAAAGCTGTGTGTTCAGACTCTGTAAATGTTCTTTTGTTTCATCGATAAAAATCTCTAGGTACTGGCTTACATCCATTTTACTTTACCCCCACGTTCATTATAATTTCCTGCGCTATTTGCTCAAGTGGTACGATTTGATGTGAAAGCTTTGCATTAACAACGCTCTTAGGCATTCCGTACACTGCACATGTACTTTCTTCCTGCGCAATCACATATACTTTCTTTTTCTCTTTTAAGTTTTTGATTCCCTGTGTTCCGTCTGCTCCCATACCAGTCATAACAACACATATGATTTCATCCAGTTCACTGTCTGCCAATGACTCATACATGTAATTTGCACACGGTTTAACACCTTCTCTTGTCGGTTCGTCTGAATAGCGGATGCTATATTTACCGCCACTGCATTTCACATTCATGTGTTTTCCACCTCTGGCAATATAAACATGCCCTGCTTCCAACACATCTCCGTCTTTTGCTTCCGTAACGGTTACTTCACTCAGTGAATCCAGACGTTCTGCCAATGATTGTGTAAACCCTGCTGGCATATGCTGTACAACAAGTACAGGTACTGCCAGATTGCCCGGAAGTCTCGGTATTACCTGTTGTAATGCCTTAGGTCCTCCCGTTGAGCTTGCAATTGCTACCATTTTCTTGCCCGTCATCTTTGTTCCATGCTTTTTCACAAGTTCGACCATTTTCTTGGTCGTCTGATTTTCCTCAAAAGAAAAAGCCTTTGCAGTTAACGTTGCCTTACTCTCTGTAGCGACTGCAAGAATATCTATCAGTCGTCTGCTGAAAGTTTCCTTTCTACATTCTGCTGCATTGCCTGGCTTATGCACAAAGTCAAGTGCCCCAAGTTCCAATGCATCCAATGTTACCTTTGCCCCGTCTACGGTATCTGTACTTGCCATAACGACTTTTGCCGCTATCTTTCGCTTCTTTAATTCCTTTAGCAACTCCAGACCGTTCATAACTGGCATATTAACATCAAGAACGACTGCGTCATATTCTTTTCTGAGTAGCAATTCCAGCGCTGCCTGACCATCAGCAGCCCTATCCTCCACCTGAAACCTCTCATCACTGTTGATTATACCACAAATTACACTTCTCATGAGTGCAGAATCATCAACAACAAGAATTTTTCTCATAATTATTATTACTCCTCCAACCAATTATACATCATGTTTTCTATGCTTTCTATCTTCTGCAAATATATACTTAATAATCTCTTCCTGCTCTGACGGTTTAATATTCACATATTTGACTCTATGTTCATATTCTCCTGGACGATTTGGAAGTTTCTGGCACTTTAACACTTTGCCAACCAAATTGTATTCTTTAATTCCCTGCTCTGTCATCAAATGATATTTGCAGTATACATGACAGCCAATTTTATAAGCATGTTTGGATACAAAACGCAATCCGCCGCCACTAATATCTACAATAACACTTCGTTTTAATGGCAACCCTGGCGCAAGTAAATCCTCTCTGTTATCTATATTGGCAATCTCTTCTTCTTCCAATTCTCTGTCTTCCATATTGAGCGCACAGCTAAATCGGTAGAAGTCCCTTCTTTGATACTTTCTCAGATTTGTTATCATTTCAACAACAAGGATATACATATTGTTGCTTTTGTATCTATCAATAATCCGTCCATGACACTGATATACGCCTGTTTTACCATAGAAGAACATCTCATATTCTCCATCCACTGGCAATAAAATCAGCTTCGTCTGTTCCATCGGCATAAGAATTTCCATACGGTCTTCTGACAAAATATCATAAACCTTACTTGCATATACTTTTAATTCCGCCTCCGATGTTTTTCCTGCCCTGTGCATCTCCTTTAATTCCAGTTTATCACCAGGCAAAATATATTTTGATACCATAGTTATCTCCTTTTAGAGCTTTCTCCCTGATATAATATGAGAGAAAAAGGCTGCCATACCACGCTTGGAAAGCGACTGGTTTACTTCTTTATTCATCAATTTTGCCGCAATATTTTCATAGGCCTTCGTCGATTTTGCATTTGGATTCTGTATGGATACTGGCATCTGCTGCATTACTGATTTTGCAAGCTGCGTATCCTGCGGAATTTCTCCAAGATATGTCAGATTCATCTTCAAATATTTATCTGTCACTACCTTTAGTTTGGAAAATAGTGCTTCGCCTTCTTCTGCATTTTCTACTTTGTTGGCAATCATTTTAATCTTGGATACTTCTGGCGCAAATCGTTCATGTCTGCGCAATGCTTTTAATAGTGAATAGGAATCCGTAATCGATGTTGGTTCGGGTGTTGTCACAAGCAATATCTCATCACTTGCTACAAGAAAATCCAAAACTGCATCTGCAATTCCTGCCCCTGTATCTACAATAATAACATCCGCAATGGCATCTAACTCAGCAAGATTCTGAATAATATATGACAGATATTCTTTACTAAGATTAGACATACCTGCGATACCGGAACCACCGGAGATAAATCCTACATCCATAGGTCCCCATGTGATAATCTCTTTGATATTTTTCCCTTGATAAATCAAGTCACACAAATTATGTTTCGGTACTGCTCCGAACATAATCTCTATATTGGCAAGCCCAAAATCCGCATCCAGAATAATGACCTTCTGATCCATTTTTCTAAATTGAATTGCTAGATTAATAGCAGTGTTAGATTTTCCAACACCACCTTTTCCACTGGTCACAGTAATAACTCTGGCTAATGGTCTGACAACATCAGCGGCTTTAATAATATTTCTAAGTTTTTCTGCCTGATCCATTATTCATCCTCCTTTTTGCCGCCGAGGAGCTGTTTTACTGTACTCTGTACACTGAAATAATCAATATCATCCGGTACGTTCTGTCCATAGGTTACATAAGACATTGGTGCCTTAGAATATAATTTGACATTTAACAAATTACCCAGTGTGCTAGTTTCATCCAGCTTTGTAAAAATCAGCTTGTATTTTGTTACTTTTGTGTATGCATCTGCAATGGCAATCAAATCTCTATATTTTGTTGTTGCACTCATAACAAGGAATACTTCTATCTCTGCCATTTCTTTCGCAACACAAATAAACGCTGCAATATCCTCTTTTTGCGATTCATTCTGCGGAGAATGTCCTGCTGTATCAACAAAAATGTAATCGAACTTATTAAAGTTCTTGATTGCTTCCTGCAATTCTTCTGGGGCATAAATAACCTGGAATGGTACTTCCATAATATTCGCATATGTACGAAGCTGTTCCACTGCTGCAATACGGTAAGTATCTGAGGTCAAAAGAGCAACTTTCTTCCTTAACTCCAGCGAAAAACGAGAAGCAATTTTAGCAATTGTCGTAGTCTTTCCAACCCCTGTAGGTCCAACAAAGAAAATAATCTTCGGTCCTTCTGTTGCAGGTGTAATACTTTCTGTTTGTCCAAATTTTAATACCATTCTCTGGTATACGCTTTCTAACAATTGATCAATCGTTGCATTCTGTCCGTTTATTTTCTCAATTTCATCAATAATTTCATTGGCATACTTTTCATCTACTTCATTGTTGATCATTGTATTATACAGAAGCTTTTGAAAAACCATAGTCTCACTTTCAACTTCAGGTTCTTTTTCTTCCTCTATACGTTCTTCTTCATTTAATTGTAAGCGCTGCTCCAGATAAGACTGCAAGCTGTCTAAACGTTTGCCTATTTCCGCTTCAAATGCCACACTTTCTTTGGCTTCCGGCTCTTTGATAATATCGTTATGAATTACCAAATCCACCTTCTTTGGTTCTTCCTTTGCAACAGTCTGCTTCCGTGATTCTCTGTCATTTTCCTCTAGCGCAACTGTCACTTCTACTATCTGCGGTTTCAAGAAAGAGAACAACCCTTTTTTCTTGACATTTTTAACGTTCATTATGACAACGTTTTCGCCCATTTCCTTTTTGGCTGCTTTTACCGCTTCTTCTTCTGTTTTCCCTTGAAATTTTTTAATTATCATTTACTGTCACCATCCCAACAGATTGCAATTCAACATTGGTATCTATTTCATTATATGAAACAACGACCAAATCTTTAAAATAATCCTCTGTTAAACGTTTAAAATAAATTCTTACAATCGGTGCTGTAATCACAATGGCATTTTTACCAAGGTTTTCTAATTTCTGTGCCTGCGCACCAACCGCATTCATAATCTTCTTTGTAATCTCTGGATCAAGCGTCATGTAAGACCCCTGTTCCGTCTGTTTTACACTTGCCATAATCGTCTGCTCTAACTTAGGGTCAAGCGTTACCACACTTGTTGTCTCATTTGCTGGGAAATATTTTCCTGAAATTGCCCGCTTTAAGCTCTGACGAACATATTCCGTCAGAATATCGGTATCTCTCGTTGTCGTCGCATAATCTGCAAGTGTTTCAAATATCGTAAGCAAATCTCTGATTGAAATGCCTTCCTTTAAGAGATTTTGCAATACTTTCTGTATCTCGCCTATGCTTAAAAGCTTTGGCACCAGTTCTTCCACAAGAGATGGATTGCTCTCTTTTAGGTTGTTGATCAAATTCTGAACATCCTGTCTTGTCAAAAGTTCTGATATGTGCTGTCTGATAATCTCTGTCAGATGCGTTGCAATAATAGAAGGTGGGTCTACAACTGTATAACCCATACTCTCCGCACGTTCTCTCTGACCTTCTGTAATCCAAATTGCAGGCAAATGGAAGGACGGTTCAAACGTTGGAATACCCGTAATCTCTTCTTCCACATACCCTGGATTCATTGCCATATAATGGTCAAATAGTATCTCACCTTCGCTAATCTGAATTCCTTTTATCTTGATAATATACTGATTCGGATTCAACTGAATATTATCACGCAGACGGATAATTGGCACTACCGTACCAAGTTCCAATGCCACCTGTCTTCTAATCATTACAACTCGGTCAAGCAAGTCACCGCCCTGATTCACATCTGCAAGTGGGATAATACCATAACCAAATTCCAATTCAATTGGGTCAACCTGTAATAAAGAATTGACATTTTCTGGTTGCCTAATTTCATCTGCCGCCAATTCATCCTCATCAATGGCAGATTCCACTTTTGCCTCTTCAATTGTAGACGCAATCATACGTCCTGTTACAATAAACGCAAGACCAAGTGCTACAAATAATACGGTCTGTAATGGTGTTAAAATACCAAGTACAATCAATGTTGCACCTACCAGGTAAAGTACCTTTGGAACACCAAATAACTGTTTGATTAGTACAGAACTGAAATCCGCATCCTTTGTTCCTTTTGTTACAAGGATACCAGTTGATAAAGAAATTAACAGTGAAGGTATCTGACTTACCAGACCATCACCAATTGTTAAGATAACATATTTATCAAGCGCTTCTGCAAATTCCAGTCCATTCCAAAGCATCCCTGTAATAATACCACCAACAACATTAATTACGGTGATAATCAAACCAGCTGTCGCATCTCCCTTTACGTACTTAACAGCACCGTCCATAGATCCGAAAAAGCTGGACTCTGCCTGGATTTTTTCTCTTCGCTCTTTTGCTTCCTGATCTGTAATAGCACCTGTGTTTAAGTCAGCGTCAATTGCCATCTGTTTACCTGGCATAGCATCCAATGTAAATCTGGCTGTTACTTCAGCAACACGTTCAGAACCTTTGTTGATAACCATAAACTGAATCAATATCAGCATAAGAAATACGATGGTACCAACCGCTAAGTTACCTCCACCAACATAATCACCGAATACTTTAACAACATTTCCCGGCTCACCAGTCAATAGAATCAACTTCGTTGAGGAAACATTCAGAGCAATTCGGAAAATAGTCGTAAATAGCAATATGGTTGGGAAAAAAGAAAATTCCAAAACTTCCTTAGCAAACATACAGCCAAACATAACTGAAAAGGCAATCGCAATATTACATGCCAACAAAATGTCCAGAAGCCAAGAAGGAATCTGAATAATAAACATCGCAAATGCCGCAAGTACATAAAGTGCGACACCCAAATCCGCTTTTTTCATTTGTTCTCCTCCTTCTTCTGATAATATATATTACAGGTCTATACCTTTCCCTGTAAACTGTATACCATTGCAAGAACTTCCGCAACTGCCTGATATAATTCTGGCGGCACCTGCATACCTATATCAACTGTACTGTACAACATCCTTGCAAGTGGTTTATTTTCAACAATTTCTATATGATGTTCTCTTGCCACTTCTTTAATCTTCTGTGCAAGATAATCTTCCCCTTTGGCAAGCACAATCGGTGCATCTGCCACATCCGGGTCATATTTTATCGCAACGGCATAATGCGTAGGGTTTGTAATAACAACATCCGCTTTTGGAAGATTCTGCATCATTCGACGCTGGGATACCTCACGCATCTTGGACCTGATTTTACTTTTAATCTCAGGGTTACCTTCTGAATTCTTATATTCATCTTTTACTTCCTGCTTGGTCATCTTCATATCTTCTTTGAATTTGTGCTTTTGATATGCATAATCACAAAAAGCAATCACCATATACACAATCGAAATACGAATCCCAAGATTGGTTGCCACACTGCCAAGCAATTCAATTGCTTGCATGAAAGGCATCTCATATAACATAAATAAAGTAGGCGCCTGGTCTTTCAAATAACTGTAAACAACGTAAGTAATTACACCAATTTTTGCTATGGATTTAATTAACTCTACCAGAGAGTTCTTGGAAAAAAAACGCTTAAATCCGCTCACAGGATTCATTTTCTTAAACTTTGGCTTTAACGGTTTTGTTGTTGGGCGCCATTTTACCTGTACCAAATCCGTTACAAATGCAACCACAAAACCAATCATAAAAATAGGTAATACCATTATCATCAGTTCCAGAAGCGAATTACGCAATAAGGCTACCATAGACCGATTATTAATCTCACCCTCTGCCATTATAATCATTTCTGGTACTTTATTGTATACCATTGAGAAAATCTCCAAAAAAGACTTTCCCATATTCCCAACCCAAAACTTCAAAACAAGAAATAGTGTTAGAAGCCCAAATGCATGGGCAATCTCTTTACTTTTGGCAACCTGTCCTTCTTTTCTTGCATCAGATAATTTTTTCTGGGTTGCCGGTTCGGTTTTTTCACCACCAGGACCATCTTTAGCAAAAAACTGCAGATTGTATGATAATATCACAACATTCCTCCTACAAACGCAGATGTCATTTTCTTCACTTCTTCATAAATATAATTCGCAACACTTGGCAGCATAACCGTTGTTAACATTAATATCAAAAAACCTACCATAAGTTTTAACTGAATCCCCACAGCAAACATATTCATCTGCGGAGATACTTTTGCCAGAATTCCTAAAACAGCATTTAACAATGTAATGACAATAAAAACTGGCAGGCAGATTCTAAAACCAATTATAATATATTCTGACATAAACTGCAGCATAGATGTCAATAGACTCTCTGTATGAAATACAGCTCCATTGACAGGTATCAAATAAAAGGTATCTGCAAGCGCACGAATCAAATAACGATGCATGCCTGTAATAAAAAGCATCAATGTTATCATATACTGATAATAAACACCTGAAACAGATGCATTTTCATTGGTTGTCGGGTCCATTTGGTTGACCATAGAAAGGGCAATATCCATATCTACAATTCTTCCCGCAAATAAAACAATCGAATTACAGATCGAAGCTCCAAAACCAATGAAAAGACCGGTTACCGCTTCTCGCATAACAATAACCGCATACTGCCATACTGTTGTATATTCCACAGCCGTATGCGGTGTAATCGCATGATAGAGTAACAGGGACATGAAAAATCCCAGACCGATCTTGACTCTGTTTGGTACGCCCCGCATACTAAAAAACGGGACAATATAAATAAAACATGTAACTCTCGTAAATATTAGCAGAAAATATTCAAATTCTGCATAGGAAAAGGACACATCCAACATAAAAATAACCCAAGCCTTTTATCACAATCTCATCTGATATATACCGCGAAATCATTCCATAACTGCGTCATATATTCCACAATAGTATTCAGAATCCAACTTCCCAAAAGTATAATGCCAAGAAAAATTGACACAATTTTAGGCACAAATGTAAGTGTCTGTTCCTGTATCGAGGTAACCGTCTGGAAAATACTGACAATCAATCCGACTACTAAAGAAATCAGCAATAATGGTGACGCTGTTTGCAAAATAAGAAACAATGCATCCTTTGCCATTTCTACTACGGTTTCTATTGTCACTCTTCTCACCTCTTAATCAATAAAATGTTCTAACCAAATTGCCTATTATGAGATTCCAGCCATCTGCCAGAACAAATAATAAAATCTTAAATGGCATAGAAATTGTTGTCGGCGGCAGCATCATCATACCCATACTCATCAGTACTGATGCTATTACCATATCTATTACAATAAATGGAATATAGATAACAAATCCTATGATAAACGCAGTTCTTAACTCACTGATAATAAAACTCGGAATCAAAACAGAGGTTGGAATCTCTTCCCATGTACTACCATCCCATTCTATACCAGCAATCTCCATAAACATTATAACATCTTTTTCCTGCGTCTGCTTTGCCATAAATTCCCTTAGCGGTTCAATTCCTCTCTCAAGTGCTTCTTCTTGTGTGATTTCCCCCGCATCAAAAGGCTTAATGGCAGTTTCATTAATCTCCGTGATTACCGGACTCATGATAAAAAACGTTAAAAAGAGAGCTAACGCAATCAAAACCTGATTTGGTGGCGCTGTCTGCGTATTTAAGGCAGTTCTTGTAAAATGCAATACTATGATAATTCTTGTGAAAGAAGTTAACATAATAAGCAATATTGGTGCCAGCGCAATTCCAGTTAATGTCAACAGAATCCTCAGTTCTCCTGCAATCTCTCCATTGCCATCATCATATGTAATCGTAAGATTGTTCGCAATATTCAGTTCTTGAAGCTCGTCCGAACTATCCGCTGTACCCGGCAAATCTATATTGGTTCGGGTATCTGTTGTACCTGTCAAATTGGAATCCAAATTAGACGCATATACGGTATTTTTCTCCGCTATGCACAATATGCCCACCATAAATAGTAGGCATATTAGTCTTATAATTTTTCTTCCGGAAAAAAAACATTTCATTCTATTCCTCTATTTCTTCCGCTTCAGTGATTTTGCCTTATCCAGAATATCCTGAAAATTTAAATTTACAGATCCTGTTTCTTCGACAAACTGAATTTCTTCTTCCGATAACTCTGTAAGCATTGTAATCGTATCTTTTCCAATGCCGATTACCAAATACTTTTCTCCGGCTTTTATAATCTGAATATATTTATTTGTTGTTAACTTGAAGGTTTCTATGACCTTAATATTTCTTCTATTATCTACCAGTCCTTTCTGGTAACTGGCAATAAAACGCGTTGTAAAATATGTAAGCGCCAAAACAATAACGAAGACGATAAGCATTGTCAGTAATTGGACAACAGAATTGCCCCTGCGCGAAATGCTTAATACTACGTTCATATTAACCCACTACTTTCTTCACTGCTTCAAGAACACGTTCTGCCTGGAAAGGCTTAACAATGAAGTCTTTTGCTCCACCCTGGATAGATTCGATAACCATTGCCTGCTGTCCCATAGCTGAACACATAATAACAAGTGCGCCTGGATCAGATGCTTTGATTGCTTTTAAAGCCTGGATACCGTCCATTTCTGGCATTGTAATATCCATTAATACTAAGTCTGGTTTTAATTCATTGTACTTTTCTACTGCTTTTGCTCCATTTTCTGCTTCCCCTGCAACATTGTAGCCATTCTTTGTAAGAATATCCTTAATCATCATACGCATAAACGCTGCATCATCACAAATTAAAATATTTTTTGCCATTTTTCCTCGCTCCTATTCCTTCTATTTTATAATTTCAGTTACACGAATACCAAAATTTTCTTCAATTACTACAACTTCACCTTTTGCTACAAATTTGCCATTGACTAAAATATCAATCGGCTCACCTGCTATTTTGTCAAGTTCAATAATAGTACCAGGTGCCATATCCAAAATATCTGCTATGGATTTGCTTGTTCTTCCCAACTCTACAGTTACTTCAAGCGGTACGTCCATAATCAAACCGATATTTTCCTGTCCACTGATTGGTCCGGCTGCAGGT
The DNA here is from genome assembly GCA_017472325.1 of Lachnospiraceae bacterium. Classification (GTDB taxonomy): domain Bacteria; phylum Bacillota; class Clostridia; order Lachnospirales; family Lachnospiraceae; genus RGIG4733. Next base: position 41,161 of record JAFUQM010000019.1, on the reverse strand, counting down.
GTAAAATTCTGGAATTGTGCCGGCTGTACATTGATAGGCTGCATCTGTGGCATCATCATTTGAGGCATCATCTGAGGCATTCCCATCTGTGGCATCATCTGTGGCATGCCCATCTGTGGCATTCCCATTTGTGGCATCATCTGAGGCATTCCCATCTGCTGCATTCCCATATCCATTGGTTGCGCATATCCATCCATCGGTGTTGCCTGTGGCGGTACATATGGCTGCGGTTCTGGCGCCGGTGCTGGCGCAGGAGCTGATGCCGGTGCTGGCTCAGGTACGCCTTGATTTAAGAACACTGCACATAACTCTTTCGCAAAATCCATTGGATATAATTGAAGAATTGTACTATCTACCAATTCATCAATTTGCATTCTGAAAGCTACTTTAACAAATTCACCCTGTAGGAATTCCGCTCTTTCACTACCGCTCTCCAAATCCTTAGTCTTAAGTAAATCAGCTACTGGAGGGCTAATATCAATCATTTTTGTTAACATTGATGAAAGCGATGTTGCTGATGCTCCCATCATCTGATTCATTGCTTCTGATATTGCACTAAGGTGAAGTTCTGACAATTCCCCATCGGTATTGGTTCCATCTCCACCCATCATCAGGTCTGTAATAACTTTTACGTCATGTTCTTTTAGAATCAAGATGTTGTTACCATCCAAACCTGCTGTGTATTTAATTTGAATGAATACACATGGCTTCTCATAGTCTTTAATTAAATTTGGCCATGTTGTAATCTCTACAACTGGAGTCGTAATATTAACTTTTCTATTAACCAGAGAATACAGTGTTGTTGCCGATGACCCCATACTGATGTTAGCAACTTCACCAATCGCATCCTTTTCAATGCTCGTTAATGCTTCCTGGCTAACCGCCGATTCTGTCGGTGTTTCTGCTGCGGATTCTTCCGCCGGCGCATCTTCCAGACTCATACCGCTTAGTAGGGCATTAATCTCATCTTGCGATAACATTCCGTCCATGCTTATTCCTCCTCTCTCAATACTGTTGTAATTCTGACTGCATTATTCTCTTTGCTTGTTCCAGGTAATGCACGGAATTTCTTGATATTTCCAACATATACTTCCATATCTTCTTCCACACGCCTGTCTAATCGGATAATATCTCCTACCTGCAGGTTCATGAAATCGCTGACTGATATCTTGCTGTGGCCAAGTATTGCCTTAACAGGAACATCAACCTTACGAATGAGGGTCTCAATCTGTAACTCATAATCTTCACCCTTATCATCCTGCATTGTTGAATACCAGAACTTTGTATTCAACTTATCCATAACATCTTCCAGTGTCGCAAATGGGAGACATATGTTAACAAGACCTTCTACATCACCTATTTTCACGTTCATCGTTACAATAGCGATCATATCACTCGGAGAAATGATTTGCACGAACTGTGCATTCGTTTCGATACGCTCCAATGTCGGATGTAAGTCAACTACATTCTTCCACGGTTCACGCAACATCTGCATGAATATAACCATAATCTTATCAAGTATTGTTAACTCAATTTCTGAGAATTCTCTTTTCTTGTCTAGCGGTACGCCTTGACCACCTAACATTCTGTCAATCATAGCAAACCCAAGCTGGGTAGCCATTTCTATAATAGCACTTCCCGGCAAAGGATTAAAATTGACAATTCCTAAAATAACCGGGTTGGATAAGGCATTCATAAACTCTGAAAACGTAACACTTTCAGAACTTGTAACGCTTACCTGTACGCTTCTTCTTAGATATACTGGCAAATGTGTTGTTAATAATCTGCCATAGTTTTCAAACATAATTTCCAATGTACGCAAATGCTCTTTAGAGAATTTTGCTGGCCTCTTAAAATCATATTGCTTAACTTGTTTCTCACTCGCATCTGGGATATCATTGGCATCCAATTCACCTGTACTTAACGCAGCAAGCAAATTGTCTATTTCGCTTTGGGATAAAACCTCTCCCACAGAGGCTCACCTCCTATTGTTTATTTGTAAGAGGCTGTTATTGACACTGATAATCTCCAAATGCAACCTTGAAAATAAATTCCGAATCATACATAGCCTGTATTTTTTCTACGATTTTGGCTTTCACCTCATCTGTATTTGCATTAAACTCTTCTAAAGTATATTCACTTACTGTTTGTATAATTATATCACGAATCAAGCTCTCTTGAATAGTCTCACCGTACTTTTTATAGCCATCATCTTTCGTATTCATTACAAGAGAAGCCTGTAACAGGCAATAATGGCTTGCACCATCTTCTCCTTTTGCCAACGGAATCGTCATCTCTCCTGCAAGATCTAGTGTTGTAATATTCTCCATTGGAATAATTTCTTCAACTTCCTCTTCTTCTGAAGCAAGTTCCAAATCAAGAATTGTCGCAATCTGTGTTACTAGATTTGCCGTCTTCTTAGAAGAACTTGTTACTGTTAACATCATAACAGATGTCAATACAATATTTACAACAAGAAGTGCCAAAATTAATATGGATAATATATTTTTTTTCATATCATTTTCCTTCCCACATGCTAGTATGAACTTAAAGCATGGTATATTTTTATTGCTACCCTTCGATTTTTCGCTCTGCCCTCTGGTGTATTATTATCTGCAACAGGAACATATTCCCCTCTACCTGAATGCTTGATAATAGCAGGGTCTAAGCTGGTTGTATCTATGAAATAATTAAATACGGACAATGCTCTCGCACTACTAAGTTCATTATTATCCGCATAGCGATGACCACTTGAAATCGGAACGTTGTCTGTGTGGCCTTCAATCTCAATAATACTCTCTGAATATCTTTCCAGAATCACACCAACCTGCTCAAGTACTGGCAACGCCTCTTCTTTTAGTTGGGCACTTCCCGAATCAAATAGGAACGCGCCTTTTAATGTCAATTCCACATACTGTGAATTAAACTCAACTTCTACTTCTCCTGCTACATTTGACTCTTGCACAGACTCTTCGATTTTTTCGGCAAGTTCTTCTGCATGTTTCAATTTTTCTGCCTCAACCTCTGCCTTGGCATCCATCTCGTTCTGTTCCTCAGCCTTTTCAGCTTTGCCCATACTATTAATTAGTTCATCTAATTCATTTAACTGGCTTACACCATTACTTACAAGAATGCCATCACCAATTGCCTGTGCACCTGCAGAAAATATGCTGAATGTATCCGCAAACGATGCAGCTATCATCTCAAATTTCTGCGCATCTACAGTAGACATAGAGAATAGAAGCACGAAGAAACAAAGAAGTAGATTCATCAAATCGCCAAAAGTCGCCATCCACGCTGGCGATCCAGGTGGTGGGGTTTCTTCCTTGCGTTTAGCCATCCACTTCACCTCCATCGCCTTCTGTTTCATTTAACTTTCTTTCGCTAGGAGCTAAGAAGGATTTCAATTTTTCTTCAATAACTCGAGGGTTTTCACCCGCCTGTATGGATAGCAAACCTTCTATCATAATTTCTTTAATCATCATCTCTAAATCATTATTGCCCTTTAATTTGTTAGAGATTGGAATAGCTATCCAGTTTGCTAACATAGAACCATACAATGTTGTAATAAGAGCAACCGCCATAGCTGGACCAATAGTTGATGGATCATCCAACGCTCCAAGCATGTTAATCAGACCTATCAGAGTACCAATCATACCCCAGGCAGGTCCCATAGAAGCAATCGTCTCCCAAAAACCAATGAATTTCTTGTGTCTACCATCTATACTTACCAATTCTGTTTCCATAATAGCACGAACAAGTTCCGGGTCCGTACCATCAACAATTAACAGAATACCTTTTTTCAAAAAAGCATCATCCAAATCTGCAACTGCTTCCTCAAGAGAAAGCAAACCTTCTTTACGCGCGAGATTGGATAATTCAATAATCTTGACAATCATCTCCTGCACATTTACTGTCGGAGCCTTTATTACCTTTTGAATTGTTTTAAATCCATTTAAGAAATCGTTTACTGAATATGATGTCAATACAGCACAAAATGCACCACCGAATGTAATTAACGCAGATGGAGCATCCAAAAAGTCAAGAACACCTGCAATACCTGCATCGCCTAGTGCAATCGAAACAATAATCAATATAATACTTACTACCAATCCAATGACTGATGCTAAATCCACTACTCCCACCTACCTTTTGCATTAATTCGCAAAATTATCCTTTCTATACGATTTTACTAAATTTTTTGCCTCTTGTCTACTTTCTTTTGCAATTATTTTGCATAGGAAAAAATATCCATGAAACAAACGGGGAACTACACTGATAGTCCCCCGTATTTTTAAAATTAACGTTTCAGATTAACAAGTTCCTCTAACAATGTATCAGAAACTGTAATAATTCTACTGTTTGCCTGGAAACCTCTTTGTGTTGTAATCATTTCAGTAAACTCTGCTGATAAGTCTACATTACTCATTTCCAAAACACCCGTGTTCATATAACCGCCACTTGCAGTAATATCAACACCAATACCATCAAACTCACCAGAGTTGAGTGTTGCAGAATAAAGGTTGTCGCCCTGTTTTTCAAGACCAGATGCATTGGCAAATTCTGCTACTGCAATCTGTCCTAACAGCTTAGTCATACCATTGTCATAGCTTGCATAAATCATACCATTATCCTGAATACTAACACCAATCATTTCACCAAGTTTACGACCTGAACCAAAGTTGTTATTTAATGCATCACCTGGGTCCGCATTCAATGTAGATTTACCTTTTTTGTTATAAATACTTGTATCTTTCGTATTAACAGAGATATCAGAAAAACTCAGGCTTGAGAATGTCAGATTAAATGCATCACCGCCATCTACGCTGATAAACTCTGCTGTATTTGGATCATAATTCAAGCTAACACCGGTTACATTCTGAGAAAGAATTACTAGATTTCCGTTCGCATCAAATTTTGCTTTTGTAATATTATCCGCTTCTTCATCAGAAAGTCCAAATGCTTTTTTCATATCCTCTGTGATTGTTGTAATCTCAGCATCAACAGTTCCATTGATTGTTACATCATTACCATCTGCATCTCGTCCTGTAATTACAACGTTGCCATCATTATCAACGGATGAACGATAGCCTGTGATTGTAGAACGACTTAATTCTACGCCAACTTCCATTTCAGTTCCAAGAGCAATACCGGCTTCTGCTGTTACATCATTACCATCTGCATCTAATAATTTATCTAACTGAATATAGAATTCACCATCTGTTGTTGTTTTGTGAAAACTTAATTTTACTGTATATTCATAACCTGACTTATCATAAATTGTTAAGTTACGAATCAGACCCGCTTCTGTTTCCAGGGCAGAATCATTTTTATCAAGAACACCCGAAATTGTAGCTTTCGTTGTCTCTTCTGGTGGATATGTAAGGTTTGCTGCACTCATGATACGAAGTGGCTCTACTGTATCTTTTTTAATATCTCCTGTTTCTTCATCTACCTGCCACCCCATTACATTGTAACCATTACTTGTCATGGCAAGGTTACCTGCTGAGTCTACATAAAAAGAACCATCTCTTGTAAAGAAATTACTATTACCATCACTAACAACGAAGAAAGCTTCACCTGTAATCTTCAGGTCGAATGGATTGCCAGTTGTCTGTGTTGCACCCTGACTTGCTATTGATGTGTTAATCGCACCTGATTTAACACCAAGACCAATCTGTCTTGCGTTTACACCACCCTTGCCAGTTTCGGCGCTTGGGCCGGATGCTTTTTGTGTTGTCTGATACATTAATTCGCTAAATGTAATTGACTGTGATTTGAATGCGACTGTATTTACGTTCGCAATATTGTTACCAATTACGTCCATCTTAGTCTGGTGTGTTTTTAATCCTGATACACCAGAATACAATGATCTCATCATAATGTTTGACCTCCTAGTCTATTTGGATAGACTGCCGTTTTTGTTCCGTCTGTCGTTCGGGAACATTAGCCTCCATAAGGTCCAGCTACATGATTACGGCTCCGTCTATATTCGTAAATATGTTATCTCGTGCTTCCGTCTGATCCATCGCTGTTATTACCGTATTATTTGGAACATTTACGATAAATGCCAACTGATCTACTATAACCAATGATTCATGAATTCCTTTCTCACCGGCTTTTCTTGTACCACTGTTCAAACGTTCCAATTGATTGTCTGTCAGTTGAATATTTCTGTCCAACAGTCTGTTTGATGCATGTTTGGAAAATTTCAGTTCTTCAGAAACCATTCCTGATTTCTGCAATAAAATATCCTGAAAACTTATCCCCTTCGCATCCGATGTTTGAACAGGTTTACTTTTCTGCAGGTATTGATCCTGCAATTGCTCAATGGAAAGAAACTGATTGCCTTGTATTTTCATACTATTCACCTAACAATTCTTCCATTTTGTCAACATACTGTTCATATATTGTCTGTACATCGCTTCCTACAAATGCCTGTTCATAAGAACTCATTGCTTCAAATTCTGCCTGAAGTTCTGCAACTTTCTGCGCTTCATCAGCTGTCATCTCATCAACATCTGGCAATTCTTCCAGTTTTGATACCCACTGTGTCACTTTATCAAAGGCATTCAAATATGCTTTATCAACAACCGTATCTAAGTCATCTACAGAATAAAGTTCACCATCAATTTCCATATATGCCTTACCAGCTTCGTACACAATACTGTCTACATAGCCTTCAATCGTTGTCTGATTACCACTGGAGGTCGTTGTTGTTACAAACACATATTCTCCAACAAGGCCAGACGCTCTCATAAGTTCCATGCTGCCAGTCATATTCTGCATTTCTTCTAACTGTGAAAATGTTGCAAGCTGTGATACATATTCTGTATTAGAAGTTGGCTGTAATGGGTCCTGATATTTCATCTGTGCTACCAAAAGCTGTAAAAAAGCATCTTTATCAAGAGAAGAGTTACTTGTTTTTACTTCTGACTCCTGACTGATTGTAGCTGTTGACTGAATCTGTCCATCAATTACTTGTGCTATTGAGCTCACGTTCTCATCTCCTTTCATAATTTTTGCTTACGCATTTACTTACGTTATGAAATTATGCGGTAAAATCTACTGTATTGCCTGCCTGTGCCATCATTTCGGCAGCAATTTTATCTGCCTCTTCCATCTCGTCAACAGGAAGTTCATCCAGATTCTCTAACATATTCAAATTGATTCTTCTTGTAGATTTTTTCTGTGGTTCTTCTGGATTGTTGTTGCCTTCATTGCCCTGCTCAAGATTTCTCTCAAACGCATGACTTTCAACAGTTACTTCAATTGCTTCTACCTTAACTCCTTTTTCGTTCAGAGTTTCTTTCAACTGCATCATCTGGGATTCCAATGCTGCTTTTACCATTTCTGACTCTGCTTTAAATTGCGCTGTAATAATGCCATCTTTTGCAGCAAGCTGAATTTTGACATTTCCAAGGCTTTCTGGATGAAGCTGCATTTCCATTTCTGATACATCAGGGGTTACATTCAATTTCATGTAATCCATAATTTGGTTCATAATCTGTTTTGTTTCCTCAGAAACCAACGGCATCATATTCTGTTCTGCAAAAACAGCATTCTGCGCTATATTTACAGTTGTTGTCTGTTGCTGCGCAAATGTCATCTGTGGCTGTTGACTATGTTCACCCTTTGCATCCTGTTGTTCCGACATCTGTTGTTCCTGTGAATTTGTCCATTCTGCTGTTTTTGTCGTTTTTAACTCGCCATTAACTTGCACATCTTCTTCTGATACAACGTGCTGTTCTGACACATCTTTTTGTGTATAATTCACATTCTCAGCATCTGTGTCCTCTGCAATATCAACTGTGACTGCATCCTCCGTCATATCTGCATTGTTTATTACAACATCCGCTGTCTGAGGCTGTTGTTCGTTGGTTGCCAGTTCTTTTAATTCGTCCACTAATTGTGCAAACTGTTCATCATTCATTCCAAGAACAGCCTGTAAAGAAGCAACTTCTGCCTTTACTGTTTCTACAAGTGTCTGTACAGAATAATACAAGTCTTCATTGACCAACAAATTCATCATATCGGTCTCACCTGAAATCTGTAATACCAATTCTGCCATATTATTAGGATTCAAAAGATCAAGCATTGTCAACCCAAGTGTTTCCATTGCTTTTAAAATCTCTTCCTCTGATACCTGCAGTTCTTCTGCAATCGCCTGAACAATCTTATCAGCCACCTCTGACACTTCTGTTTCCGTAGAAGTATCTTCCACTGCTATTTCTTTTTGTACTGGTTTTGCATCCTGTACATTTTCTTCTTTCATAGTTGTCTTGTCAGCTTCTGTTGCAGTCTCTTTAGATACCTGTTTTGCGAAAGCATCCTTTGGTTCTTCCAGACTCTTCTTCTCCGCTGCCTTAACTTCACCATTGCCAGAAGTTGTACCGTTTCCTGTCTTGCTCATGACCTCTGAAAAGCTACTGCCAAATGTGCCAATCTGATTACTGGCTGTGCTTGTTTTTGTAACATTTGTATACATTGTTTGTAACTCTGTTACTGGTGTACTGGTCATTCCAATTCCTCCTTTCTTCAATTATCAAGGTTCTCTTTTATCTATAACAACTCTAACGAGTTATTATCACTATAAATATCGGATTTTCCCAGCATTCTCTTAATACTCTGGGTCCATTATCTTTGTAAGTTTTGCGGCAACTTCTGGGTCCATAACTCCAAGAATTTTACCTCTATCCTCAGCACTCATTGTCTTTAAAATTCTTGCTGCAAGATCTAGTTCATCTGGCATTGCTTCAATAATACCTGCCGCTTCTTTTGGTTTCATCTCAGAATATGCTAATGCATAATCCTCAATCTCTTTATTCACTATTTCCTGTTGCACTACTTGTTTGTACAAATATTGCGCCATTTCAGGGTCCATCGTCTCATAATATTTTTGATACTCTTCTGCTCCCGGACCATTATCTGCATACACAACTTCTTCATAGAACTGTGTACGGATTCGCTGGAATTCCACCTGGCTTTCTTCAAAAGTCTGTAATCGTTTTACTTCCGCCTTTAACACTTCTATTTCTTCAATCTCTGACTGCTGGTCTTGCTGGCTTTTCTCCAGTTCCAATTCCAATCTTTTAATCTGCTCAACCGCTTCTTCCAGACTAGAATACCCATAATATTCTTCTGTTGTATTAATTGCATGTCTCTGTGTTGGTAAAATTTTGTTCACAACAGGAACATCCTTTAAAACCGGTCTTAATACATTGGAGCCAAATCCGCCCACATCCAGTTTTACAAGCAAACAAAGAATTGCTATCCATATTACAACAACAAGCAACGTAACAAATAGTGCAGAACCTGAACCTTTGTCATCATCTTCACTATCATCCAATTCATATTCCTGTGCTGCTAATTCTTTCGCTCTGCGTCTTACTTCTTTTTTCTGGGCTTTTTGATCCTGTTTTAACTGTTTACGTTCGTTTTTGATACGTTTCTTTTCTTCTTTTATAATGGCATCCATCTGTTCTGTATCTGGCATATTTTCACCTTACCCTAATCATTTACCTGTATTTTCTGACCGTACTGGTAACTAACCAGTTCATCTATTTCTTTACTTTCCTGCGCCTTTTCTTCCTGTAAAAACTGCTCAAACGCATTGTCTCTAAGAATCTCTTGTGCTTTGCGTTCTTTCATAACTTCTTCCAATTTTTGACGCGCCCGCTCCAGCATCAGTTCCGCTCTTCGGACTTCGTCCTGTTGCAGTGCAATAAAGTTCTGCATTGTCATGATAGCCGCATTGTTTTCATTAATTTTATGAACATCTAATTTGGATGACATAAGCGTTCTGGCTTCTTCTTCATAATCCGCCTTACGTTTGTACAGTCGCTCTAATTTATCCTCTTCTTCATTTAACGCAGCCCTTGCTGCAGAATATTCCTGTTTTGCCTGTGCTTCCAGCTTATTTTTAATATTCAGAACATTCTGCATTCTATAAATAAACTTTGACATATGTATTCTCAGCTTTCAAATATTGCCCTTAATTTATCAAGTGATTCTTCATACGTAAATTTATCATCTACATCCTGAAGAAGGAATTCATTTACTGCATCAATTTTAGCAATCGCACGGTCAATATTCGGATTGCTGCCACTCTTATAGGCACCTATATTAATCAAATCTTCTGCCTCATTATAAGTCGCAAGTGTATTTTTTAACTGACCAGCCAGTTTTTTATGTTCTTTTTCTACAACCTGGCTCATACATCTGGAAATACTCTGCAATACATCAATCGCAGGATAATGGTTTTTATGTACGAGTTTTCTACTTAACATAATATGACCATCCAGAATGCTTCTTGCAGTATCTGTAATCGGCTCATTAAAATCATCACCATCTACAAGAACTGTATACAAGCCGGTAATTGAACCTTTATCAGAACGTCCTGCACGCTCTAGCAGCTTAGGCATCTCCGAATAAACACTTGGTGGATATCCCCTAGATACCGGTGGTTCACCACTTGCTAATCCTATTTCTCGCTGCGCCATAGAAAAACGTGTCAACGAGTCCATCATCAATAGAACGTCTTTTCCTTGATCTCTGAAATATTCAGCAATTGCTGTTGCGGTTTTCGCTGCTTTATTTCTCTCAAGTGCTGGTCTATCAGAAGTTGCTACAACAACAATAGAACGACGCATACCTTCTTCTCCGAGGTCTCTTTCAATAAATTCTCTAACCTCTCTGCCTCGCTCTCCAATCAACGCAATTACATTAATGTCTGCCTTCGTATTTCTGGCAAACATACCCATCAATGTAGATTTACCTACACCAGAGCCCGCAAAGATACCAATTCTTTGTCCTTTTCCAACTGTCATAAGTCCATCTACAGCTTTAACACCAAGCGAAAGTACTTCATCTATAATCTCACGACTCATCGGGTCTGGCGGCGGAGCTTCTACTGGATAATCCTGTCCCATACCACCTGACAGCGCGCCAAGTTCTGCGCATCTGCCAAGCCCATCCACCGTTTTACCAAGCAGGAAATTGCCTACTCGAACAGAAAGCGGATATCCTTGATTCTCAACAACCGAGCCAAGTCCAATTCCCGTCGTATTATCGTATGGCATCAATAATGTTTTCTTATCCTTAAATCCTACAACCTCTGCCATAATAGGTGAAGCGTCATCACTTTTGGCATATATATAACAAATGTCGCCCAGTCTTGCATCCGGTCCCGCCGATTCAATTGTAAGACCCACGACATTTACTACTTTTCCGAGTTTTTTAAAAAAAGACTTTTCCGTCAGTCTGGTATATTTCTCCAAATCAATCTTTACTGCTTCCAAGTCTTTTCACCTCTTTCACTTTTTGTATGATAATATTTTTAACTCTCTCTCAAGTTCATCCAATTGTGTACCGAGTCCACAATCGTAAATGCCTCCTTCTGTTTCAATCAGACATTCACCTGGTCTCAGAGTTAAATCTTCCACTATTTCAAATGTTACATTATTCATCGACACAGCATCCGTAAGCTGTTTCTTACGCATGTTCACAACAGGATAGTCATTCTTGGACACATGCACAAGAAAATCTCTACTACCTTCTATGTTGCGTACTGTGTTTTCTAATAGATGTAACACAATGTCACTATAATGTGACATATCCACTCTAAAAATATGCTGATATATCCCTGTCAGCGTGTCTATCAAAACAGGCTCCAACTGTTCTAGTTGTTTTTCGTATTCTGCTTCCTGTTCCGCTTGTTTTTGCATAAATTCATTTTTTTGGATATCAAGTTCGGCAAGTCCCTGTCTTCTTCCTTCTTCATAACCTTGTCGCTTGCCTTCCTCCATAGCTTCCCGTCTAATCTGATCCGCTTCCGCCTGTGCTTGTGCAATTATGGCTTCCGCTTCTGCCTGTGCCTGTAATGCAATTTCTTCCGGACTAGGTCCACTATACTCCACCGACTCTTTTAGGAACACTTCTTCCGCATTTAATCCCTCTGAGAAGAATTCTCCCTCTGTCTCTGTAGACGACTGGTTCATTGCTGCAAAAAGTGCCTCAGCAGCGTTCTGCACAGCACTCTCTGTGATTGCAATTCCAGTTCGTTCATAGACATCCTGCGCAGCAGTTCTCATCCTTGACTGCGCCGGCTGATTACCATCTATGATTCTGACATCGTTCCGATCTACGCTGATATATCCTGCCTTCAATAAATTAGACAACGATCTCATCTCCTCCGCCTCTGGAAATAACAATTTCTGCAGAGTCTTCCAATTTTCTAATAATATTTACAATCTTCTGCTGTGCTTCTTCTACGTCTTTCATACGTACTGGACCCATGAATTCCATATCTTCCTTAATCATAACAGCCAAACGTTTTGACAAGTTGTTAAAGATTGCAGTCTGTACCTGCTCATTAGCACCTTTGAGTGCCATAGCAAGGTCATTGTTATCAACATCACGAAGAACTCGCTGGATTGCTCTATCATCAAGCAGCAGCACGTCTTCGAATACGAACATTTTCTTTCTGATTTCGTCTGCCAATTCTGGCTCTTCGATTTCCAGAGTTGCCATAATATGTTTTTCGGTACCACGGTCTACTGTATTCAAGATATCTACAACTGCATCGACACCACCAACAACTGTGTAGTCCTGGTTTACAAGCGATGCCAACTTGGATTCTAATACTTTTTCCACTTCTTTAATTACATCCGGACTTGTTCTATCCATCATGGCAATACGTTTTGCAACATCTGCCTGTCTTTCCGGAGATAAAGCCGACAATACAAGTGCAGACTGATGTGGCGATAAATATGACATAATAAGAGCAATTGTCTGTGGATGCTCCTCCTGTATAAAGTTAAGAAGCTGTGCAGCATCCGTTTTTCGAATAAATTCAAACGGTTTAACCTGCAGCGATGCTGTCAGTTTTCCAATTACGTTCATTGCCTTCTCGGAACCAAGTGCTTTCTCCAGAAGTTCTTTTGCATAACCAATACCACCTTCAGCAATATACTGCTGTGCAAGACAAATTTCGTAGAACTCATCAATAACAGCATCCTTCACCTGTGGTGTAATACTTCTTGTATTTGCAATCTCCAGAGTCAATTCTTCAATTTCTTCATCTTTTAAATGCTTAAAGATTGTTGCAGAGCGCTCTGGTCCCAAAGCTACCAGGAGTACCGCAGCCTTCTGTATTCCACTCATTTCTCCTGAGCTTCCCGAATATGCCATTCTATTTTACCCCCAGTCTTCGTTCAACCAGTTGCGCAGCAGATTTGCCACCGCTTCTGGATTTTCATCAACAAACTTCTCTATCATCTTTCTTGTCTCAGATTTTACTTCTACTTCAATATCTTCAAGTTCTGGCTCAGGTGTAGACTGTAACAGTTTTTCTACTGAAAGTTCTTCTGCCACTTCTTCTGTATTGTCTGCACGCATGCTGCGTAATAGAACAAACGCCAGCAGTCCAACAATCAGAATAATCAAGACAATCTGAATTACATCAGTTGCTTCTATTCCTAAACCTTCTTTATCAATAAACATTGGTTCCTCATAAGCCACAAAGGAAATATCTTCTACTGCAATACCTGTTGCATTTGCCACAAGGTTAATCACATCTTCGTCCACTTCTAATCGAATTGTTTCACTGTTTGCAGCCTTATACTCTTCCCATGTAATGCCATCAAGCAATCCTTGTCTTTCCGCTTCTTCTTCCTTGATGACACGGAATCGTTTTGCAGAAATTGCTGTGGATGACTCATTGTATTTGATCGCACCAGCTGGAACCGTCTTTGAAGTAATTGTCTCATTTGGAAGATAGTCACTGGAACGCTCTGATGTTGTAGAACTTGATTCATCATAGTCCTCTATAGCATATGTAGTGCCGTCTTCTCCATTGGAAGTTGTTCCTGGAACACCACCTACTGTACCTGTAGATTCTGATTCATACACCTCTTCATGTGCCAGCACACCTTGTGTAGCCCCATCTGCTGGTGTATATCTATGATCAGTCAATTCTGTTACAGAAAAATCAAGCACCAGATTACTTGCCACTTCAACAGCATCATACTGTCCTGTGCCAATAAGCACTTTCTTTACTTCGCTTTTTACAAGATTTTCTGCCTGCTGTTTTAATGTCAGTTGATTGCTTGCATTACCAGTCATAGAGGATTCATCTTCTCCTGAAAAGAGAATATTGCCCTCTGTATCTATAATAACAATATTATCAGTTGTATCGTTTCCAAGACCTGTTGCAACAAATCTAGCAAGACCCGCTGCTGCATTTTCCGGAAGTTCTTCTTTCAAATGCAATACAACACTTGCATAAGATTCTTCACTTTCCTTTAAGAGAGTTCCATCATCCTCTGGAATTGTCAATGTTACCTGTGCTGATTCAATGTATGTATTTGAGACAAGGTGTTCTTCCAACCGGCTCTCTAAATATAATTTATAACGTTTCTGAATATCAGACTGTGTTGTGCTGAAGCCACCACTAAAAACATTTTCCAAATCATAAGTTGTTGTCGGAATGTCATTGGCACCTAAAAGCAGGCTTGCTTCTCCTTCCTGTTCCGCCAAGATGCTAATCTGCAACCCATCATCTGTAGTCAGATAATCATAGCCTGCACTTTCTAACAGGTCTACAATCGCAGAAGCTTCTTTGGTTGAGTCGCAATCTGCCAACAATACGTATTTTGGCTGTGCCAACACAGTAACAAGAATTACAAGCGTCAAAATAACACCTGCACTAACACAGATGATTAATGTTTTTTGTTTAGACGTAAATTTATTCCACCACATCATAATCTGTGCTGGTAGTGCCTTTAGTCTCTCCTGTAGATTGTCTGCCATTTTTCTATCTCCCAATCGATATCAGATTTGCTTCTATCTACTAAATCTGAATATTCATAATCTCTTTATATGCTTCCAGAAACTTGTCCCTTATAGCAACTGTATACTGCAGCGCTGTAGAGGCTTTCTGCAGTGCAATTGTCAAATCGTGTGTATTCTCAGTCTCTCCAAGCGCCCATCTAATCTGCTCATTTTCAGCATCTGATAAATAACTATTGGTTGTGTGCAGATTTTCAAGCGCAGCATTAAGCACAGAGTCAAATGCCTCTGTGTTAGTTGCTTCTGCACTTTTCTGTCCAAGCGCACTTGTCTGTTCTGCCTGTTTTACTGCTGCTGATGATACATTATATAATGATGTAATGTCCATATCTTTCTCCCCGAATCTCTCGTTCTATTTTTGATGCCTTATATATTAACCACTAGATGCTAGCCTCGCCTTATTTAGCCATCTCCAGTCCCTTCATCGCAATTGTTTTGCTCGCTGAAAATGCAGTTGCATTCGCTTCATATGCACGGCTGGCATCAATCATATCTGTCATCTCACTAACAATATTTACATTTGGATACCATACATATCCATTATCATCTGCATCTGGATGTGATGGGTCATATACCTTCTTCATCTCTGACCATGTATCTTCTGATACCTTGCTCACTTTCACACCTTTGCCAGAATAATTGTCTCTAGATTTATTCAAAACAGTACTAAAAGGAGTCTGTCCTCCCTTTTCTGTAAAAGTAACTACTTTTCTACGGTACGGTGTTCCGTCTGCTGTACGTGTTGTATTGGCATTTGCAACGTTTTCAGAAATAATATCCATGCGATAGCGCTGCGCTGTCATACCTGATGAATTAATATCAAATGAAGAAAAAATGCTCATGTGTATGTACCTCCTACTTCATAACCATTTTCAAATTCGTAAAGTTCTCAGTTACACTCTGCATCAGTCCATTATATTTAAGCTGATTTGATGCAAGTGCTACATTCTCTGTATCAATATCAACATTATTGCCATCCAAACGATAAGAATAACCAGCATAATCTGTGTATACTCTTGGTTCTAATCTATTTATCTTCAGATTGGAAACCTTCTCATCCATAGAGGTATAACGGTTGTATTTCAGTGCTTTCTTTAATTCACTTTCAAAATCTACGTCCTGCCTTTTATAATTCGGAGTTGTTGCATTGGCAATGTTGTTGGCAATCGCTTCGTTTCTGATCCACGCTGCATCAAGCCCTTTATCAAGAACGTTAATATAATCAAATGTACTAGATTTTAGCATACTATTACTCCTTTATTTCTTCATTACAAACTTTAGGCTGTACGTTCACCACAGTAAATTATAGTCTATTTTATCAAAAATGCAAGCTAATGTACACACCAAATACATAGGAAAAAGGACCTATTGACATCCAATAAATCCTTTTATCTCTCTGCTAGTCCTTTAGCTTAATATTTACTTTTCTTCTTTCAGTTTCTGAATCTCATCATATACAGCATCATTCAATACTTTGATATATGTTCCTTTCATCCCTGAGGAACGTGATTCAATAACACCAGCACTTTCAAATTTTCTAAGTGCATTCACAATAACCGAACGGGTAATCCCTACCCTATCTGCAATCTTGCTAGCCACAAGAATGCCTTCCATATCTTTTAGTTCTTCAAATATATGAACAATAGCTTCCATCTCTGAAAAAGATAAGGTACTGATTGCCGATTTCACCACTGCCAATTTACGGCTTTCCTCTGCAGTCTCTTCATTGACTGCACGAAGCATCTCCAGCCCCACTACCGTTCCGCCATATTCACATAAAATAATGTCGTCAATATCATATTGCTCGTTACATTTATAGATAAAAAGCGTCCCCAGCCTCTCACCCGCAATATCAATCGGCGCAATGATTGCTTGGAATTTCTTAACATCTGTTCGTTCAAAGCCCAACGTCTCCAAGTTGACATTCTCCTTCGTTGAAAGTACACCTAACAACCTCTCATTCAGCATACTATCAACAAAACCGCCAACCTCTCCGGCAATCAGTTCTGTAATTGGCTCAACACCCTCCGTCATTCCAATTCCTAACACTTTGCCCTTTTTACTAATCACAAGAATGTTAGAATTCAGAATTTCCTTCATAACAGTACAGATATCATTAAACACTACCTTGCTTGTACTGTTGTTGTGCAACAATTTTCCTATTTTTCTTGTTTTATCTAATAACTGTACACTACTCATACATTCCTCCGTATTGTGAATCTCACTTCTTTCGTAAGAGTATTAACAGTTTAACATATTGAGCAGAATTTATCAACATATTTTGCAAATTATGTCTATTTGTCAGATTATTTCTCCATCACATGTCCACATTTTTCGTCAGAACATACTAATTTACTACCTTTTTCTAACATAATAGCACCGCATTCATCGCATTTCTTATCTGATGGTTTTTGCCATACCATAAAATCACACTCTGGATTATTGATACAACCAAAGTATTTTCTTCCTTTTTTTGTCTTTTTCATGACAATATCTTTGTTACACTTCGGGCAGGCAACACCAATCTTCTCAAAGTAAGGCTTTGTATTTTTACAATCTGGAAATCCTGGACAAGCAAGAAATCTTCCATGTGGTCCATATTTTATTACCATCTGTTTTCCACAAACTTCACAGACCTCATCCGATACTTCATCCTTAATTTCTACTTCCGAAAGTTCTTTTTCCGCCAAAAGTACTGCTTCATCCAAATCAGGATAAAAATTAGATACTACCGTTTTCCAGTTTACAACACCTTCTTCTACTTTATCAAGCAAGCCTTCCAAATTCGCTGTAAAATTTACATCTACAATACTTGCAAATGCTTCCTTCATCATATTATTAACAACTTCCCCAAGTTCTGTTACATATAAGTTTTTATTTTCTTTTACAACGTAACGTCTTGCAAGAATTGTTGTAATGGTCGGCGAATACGTACTTGGACGTCCTATACCAAGTTCTTCAAGCGCACGCACAAGAGATGCTTCTGTATAGTGCGCCGGCGGCTGTGTAAAATGCTGTTTTTCATCAAATTCCTTAAAAGTCAGCTTGGTATCCTTATCAATACCTTTTATCAGCGTATTGCCTTCTGCCTTTTCTTCATCTTCTTGTGTATAAACACTCATAAATCCATCAAACTTCACTTTTGATGCGGCAACCGTAAAGTAATGTCCTGCTGCCTCAATCTTTACAGAAGTTGTTTCATATCTGGCTTCCGTCATACGGCTTGCCATAAAGCGTTTCCAAATTAACTGATACAATCTAAACTGGTCTCTGCTGAGTGATTCTTTGATTTCAATAGGTGTTCTGCTTACATCCGTTGGACGAATTGCTTCATGCGCATCCTGGATTTTCTTTCCTTCTTTTTTAACATCTGTTCTTTTCGCCGCATATTCTTCGCCATACTGTCCAGTAATATATGCAGCTGCTGACTGTTCTGCTTCTTCCGATACTCTCGTAGAATCGGTACGAAGATAGGTAATAATACCCACAGTACCGCTACCCTTAATATCTACACCTTCATATAACTGCTGCGCCAAACGCATTGTTTTCTGTGTCGAAAAATTCAATACCTTACTAGCTTCCTGCTGCAGGGTTGATGTTGTAAATGGAAGCGGCGCTTTTTTCATACGCTCACCTTTTTTAACATCTCTTACCTGATACACTGCATCTGCGAGTTCTCTTTTGATTGCATCAAGCTGCTCTTTGGAAGAAATAGCCTGTTTTTTATCTGCTGTTCCATAGTATTTAGCAACAAGTGGTTTTTTCTCATTCTGCAATTCAAACACTGCATCCAAAGACCAATATTCTTCAGGTATAAATGCACTAATTTCTTCTTCTCTGTCACAAATAATACGCAGTGCAACAGACTGGACACGTCCTGCACTCAGACCTCTTTTTACTTTTGCCCAAAGAAGTGGAGAAATACGATAGCCTACCATACGGTCAAGCATTCTTCTTGCCTGCTGTGCATCCACAAGATCCATATTAATCTCTCTGGCATTTTTCAAAGATTCCTTAACTGCATTTTTGGTAATCTCATTAAACGTAATTCTATATACTTTTTTATCTTCTAATTTCAAGGCCTTTGATAAGTGCCATGAAATAGCTTCTCCTTCACGGTCAGGGTCAGTCGCAAGATAAATTTTCTCTGCTTTTTTTACTTCCTTACGAAGATTCGCCAAAATATCCCCTTTGCCACGTATGGTAATATACTTAGGTTCATAGCCATTTTCTACATCAAAACCAAGTTGGCTTTTCGGCATATCCCTTACATGTCCATTACTGGCTGCTACTTCATAATTTTGCCCTAAAAATTTTTTAATCGTCTTTACCTTTGCAGGCGACTCTACAATGACTAAATACTTTGCCATTTCTTTTCCCCTATCTACAATGATGTATGATTACAATTCCCTCTTATAGTCAATCTATGCATTTTTATGTAATCGTGAAACACTATACACTATATTTTATGCTCTTGCAAGCAAATTTTAATAAAATCTTTTTCTTCTTTTCGCAATATTTCTGTTATATTTCATCAAAAAATTCTTTGAAAATAGCTTCCACCAACCGCTCTGACTTCTCCTTTTAGTAACATCTGCATAATAATCTGTCGAATCTGTGTCAAATCCACTTCTATCT
The DNA here is from genome assembly GCA_017472325.1 of Lachnospiraceae bacterium. Taxonomy (GTDB): domain Bacteria; phylum Bacillota; class Clostridia; order Lachnospirales; family Lachnospiraceae; genus RGIG4733. The sequence goes on along the minus strand of JAFUQM010000019.1, from coordinate 21,673 downwards.
CCTGATTCTGTTCTTTGATTCTTTCACACAAAACAGTAAGCATGACAGGTGTTGTACCTAGTGCGTCCAAAATTGCATTTTCCTTCGCCGAATATATTTTTTTTGCTTGCATATTTTCTTCTTTTTGCTTCTGACTATCTATTATCCCAAACAACTGCTCTGGCAATTTGGTTAGATTGGTAATGATACCAGCTCCCTGCTCTATCATCTTATTACAACCTGCACTCAGCGGGTCATACACGCGTCCTGGAACTGCATACACTTCTTTGCCTTGCTCTAACGCCATATCTACAGTAATATAGGTTCCACTTTTTTCTGTTGCTTCTATTACAAGTATTACTTCCGACAATGCACTGATAATTCTGTTTCGCATAGGAAAAAATGTTGCCTTCGGCTGTGCATATGGATGTTGTTCCGACAATATTCCTCCCCGCATCTTTATCTCATCATAAATTCTGCGATTCTCTGCCGGATAACACACTAATACCCCACTGCCTAATACTCCATAAGTTTCTCCACCAGCCTCTAATGCCGCTTTCTGTGCAATCCCATCAATACCACGCGCCATTCCACTGACTACAGAAATATTTGCTTTTACCATCACTTTCGCAATTTCTTCCGCCACCGCTCGCCCATAGGCAGAACATTTTCTCGCTCCAATAATAGCAACCGAATGCTTTTCTTCGTCCGGAAGCTGCCCAATACAATATATTGCAGTCGGTGCATCATGTAAAACCCGAAGTTTCTTAGGATACTCCGGATGCAACAATGGATAAAACAGCACTTTTTTATCTACCAATCTGTTATATTCTGTTTCTACATCCCACTTTTTCTTACTTTCTTTTAGAGATAAGTATTGTTGTCTCGTTAATACACACTGCAATTTTTTATCTGATGCACGATATACCATTTCAAAACTGCCAAAAGCTTCCCAAAGTTTATAAAACGTAATGTTTCCAATGCCATTGACATTGCAAAGCCAATATGCATATTGTTGGTCTCGCATATTATATTCTCGTTTTCCTTCCATATTATACATTACTATCGCCTCCCTCTTGGGTATGCCAATACTTTCCATCAATAGTTCTATAACAGACTGCTTCAGCAATATGGCTCTCCTTAATTTGTTCACTGCCTTCTATATCCGCAATCGTTCTGGCTACTTTCAGAATACGCTGATATGCCCTAGTACTAAAATCCATTGCCTTACACAGACTTTGCATATACTTATTTTCTTTACTGCCCAACCTACAATATTTAGCAATTCCACTTGCCGTCAAAGACGCATTGCTATAAATCTCAGTTCCTTCGTATCGTTTCCTTTGTATTGCCCGTGCGCGTATTACTCTGGCACGTATTTCAGCACTGCTTTCTGCTTTCGGATACTTTGAAAAAAGCTCCACATCCGTTTTAGCAACTTCTACACCAATATCAATTCTATCAAGCAATGGTCCCGATATTCGATTAAGATATTTTTTTACCTCATATGAGCTACAGCGACACTTCGACGTGTCAGGATAATAACCACACGGACATGGATTCATGGCACAGACAAGCATAAAATCCGCCGGGAAAGCATAATTCCCCTGCTGCCTTGCAATGTGTATCTCTTTATCTTCTAATGGCTGACGCATAACATCCAGTAATGTTCTTCCAAATTCTGGTAATTCATCCAGAAAAAGAACACCCTTATGCGCAAGGCTCATAACCCCAGGTCTTGGAATTCTGCCGCCTCCCGTCAATGCCTGTATGGAAATTGTATGATGTGGATTTAAAAAAGGACGTTTTGTAACCAACGACTGTGTCGGATGTAAAAGACCAGACACACTATATATTTTAGACACTTCAAGACTTTCTTCTATTGTAAAATCAGGCAGAATCGTCGAGACTCTTTTGGCAAGCATTGTTTTGCCCGTTCCCGGCGCTCCGATAAACATGAGATGATGGAGACCTGCTGCTGCAATTTCTGCAGCGCGTTTTGCACTTTCCTGTCCAACAATTTCTGCAAAATCTATTTCTTCTGCATTTTGTTGCCGCAAAAGTGCTTCTGTATCAATTGTATATGGCGGCAAAATTTCTTTTCTTCTGTCTGCATCTGTCTGCAAAAATTCCAACACACTCTGCAAACTAGAAGCCCCCATAACTTGAATCCCCTTCACAACCGCTCCTTCCGCCACATTCTCATAAGGTACAATACAACTCGTATATCCCTTCTCTTTTGCTTCCATTACCATTGGCAAAATTCCCCGGACAGATTTGATTTCTCCACCAAGTCCCAATTCTCCAACCAGAATCATATTTTCTGTTTGCTTCATCGTCAAATGTCCTAACGAAGTAAGGATGCCAAGTGCAATGGGCAAATCAAGTGCCGTCCCCTCTTTCCTTAGATTTGCAGGTGAAAGATTGACAGTAATACGCATTGCCGGAAGTGTAATACCCGAATTGCGAAGTGCAACCCTAACCCGCTCTTTTGCCTCTTTCACCTCACTGCCAGGGTACCCAACAATATCAAAATACGGCATGCCCTGAGAAATGTCAGTTTCCACCGTAACAAGGTAGCTGGTCAGACCACAAAAGGCTGCTGATGTAATTTTACTTAGCATGTATATAAAATCTCCTTTCATATTATATATGCGTTTTTCACACAATGTATTTTTATCAATATGCGGTGGTTTTCTAGAATCATAAAAATAGGATAAAATTTAGAATAAAAAAAGATAATCATAAGAATGTTTTTCATCTGATGTGCTGACGGTGCAAAATGTACCATCAGCACTTTGAATCATTGAGAAATAATAAAAAAGTTTCCGTTTTCCTATTCTGTAGGTACGGGTTCTACATATTCTGGTTCTTTTACTTCGACACCATGTGCTTTTAACATAGACATATCCATAATATAACGGTTGTCCATCGTCTTCATAATATCCTGAATTTCGATGTCTCCAAATTCTCTTCTATTACTTAAATCAAGCACAGAGTTGTCTTTAAAATTCAAAACAACTGGTCTCAAAATATTCTGCGAATTGCTTGTAATCACCAACGCTTTATCGCCTGTATTAAGTTCCACGCAGGTGCCTGGGTTTAATATATTAATAGAAGCAATCAATGCTTCCACAATCTCTGGCACAAATACTTCTGGATGCTCCATAAGATAACGTAATGCCGCCACCTCAGACGCTGGCTCTTCACCGATCTTCATAGCTGTCATACTATCAAACACTTCGGCAACTGCAAGTATCTTAGCAGGAATCGTTGCTTTTACTTCTGACGAAACATCATTGCGTAAATCCTCTAACATTTTATGCGTCTGTACGCAAATTCTTCGTACATTCTGATTCGACGCAAATGTTTGTTCCAACAAATCATGTCCATTCTGCTCCGCGTTATTAATAGAGGAACGCTCCCCAATAGATAAATCTGATTTAATCACCAGTGGACCTGGCAGCATCACTTTACCTACATCATGCACAAGTGCTGCAATCAAAACATCCTGTCTATCTTCTGCTCTCATATGCAATACGTTCGACATCATAGCACACAGCACAGCCACATTCAACGAATGCTTATAAACATAATCTTCTGCACTTCTTAAATTCTGGATAAAATTAATCTTCTCATCCAGATATCCATACCGCTTAGAAATATCTGCCACAAGTGAAAGCATCTTAGGAGAACGTCTGGAAGAAATAATTTTATTGAGTTCTTCTTCTACCGCAAAAACATTCACCGCCTGGAAGCATTCAAAATCAATATCGCTTTGTGTCATTGGTGGAACCGGTTCTGCCGGTTCCAAAATAAAAATACCAATTAAATTAAAATTAATAATACTGACAATACCCTGCTGTGTCAGCTTTGAGTTTCTGTCATATAATAAAACACCATTTCTGTTATAAATTGGTTTTGCAAGACGCATCCCCGGTTTCAAATTTTCTGATTTAACAAATAACACGTCAATTCCCCCATTGTAATTATATCCCCGCATTACCAAATCCGGTTTTTAGCTTTTGCAAGGCTTTCTTCTCTATGCGCGAAACATAACTTCTAGATATCCCAAGACTTTTTCCTATCTCACGCTGTGTAATTTCTTCTTTACCCAAAAGACCATATCGCATACAGATAATTTCTTTTTCTCGCTCTGTCAGAAGTGTTTCTATCATACCTGACAATCTTCCTATATGTGCCCTTGTCTCCATCTGTTCTACAATATCTGTCTGTTCCTGCTCAATAATATCAAGTAGGCTGATTTCATTGCCTTCTTTATCTGTTCCAATCGGCTCATACAAAGATACTTCTTTTGACGTTTTCTTCTTCGCTCGCAACATCATCAGTAGTTCGTTATCAATACATCTTGCAGCATACGTAGCCAATCGGCTTCCTTTACCTGCATCAAAGGTAGTCACTGCTTTAATAAGTCCTATCGTACCTATGGATATCAAATCTTCCATATCTTCATCCACATTTTGGTATTTCTTGGCTATATGAGCTACAAGTCGGAGATTACGTTCTATCAGAATCTTCTTGGCTTCTTTTGCTTCTTCAATGTCCCCTTCATGCAACTGTGTAATATAATAAATTTCTTCCTCCGAGGATAATGGTTGTTGAAAAGTTTCCAAAAGGAGCCCCCAAAGTCAATTTATTATATTCTATGTGAAACTAAAAAACAAAGTGCCTTTCCAAATTACTTCCTGCAATTTTTCCTTCTACGTAAGACAAATTCATTCGATTGTATTATACAAATCTATTCATAAAATAGCAAGCAATTTCTAGTCAATCAAAAACTCTGACATAACATAATTACTCACATCCAATCCTTTTCTAGTCAGTCGTATCCAATCTCCATTTTCCAATAATTCTAATTGCTCCATTTTTGACAACACCTTACCATATATGTCTTCGATTGGTACCTGAAACTGTTCATGGAATTCCTGTCTGGACACACCTTTTGTCATCCTTAATCCCAAAAACATAAACTCTTCCATCTGTTCTTCTTTTGTAAGTTTCTGTATGTTTTCCTTTTCTCCCACACATTCCAGGTCATCTACATTTTTCCAACGAACATTGTCCACCATAGAAGCTGCACCAATGCCAAAGCCTACATATGGCAGTCTTCTCCAATATGCAACATTGTGCCTACATTCATAACCAGGTTTTGCGTAATTGGAAATCTCATAACGCTCATATCCATATGCGTTTAAAATACGCTCGGTATATTGATACATCTGTCTATCTACATCTTCATCCGGCAGATTCAGTTGCATTTCATAAAAAGGTGTCCCCTCTTCCACAATCAAGCTATATGCGGATACATGCTCCGGTCTTAATTCCAATACTTTTTCCACTGTATTCCGGTAATCTGACATTGTCTGCTCTGGCAACGCCGACATAATGTCTACATTAATATTCGTAAATCCTACCTTTCTTGCACAAGAAAAGGTATCCAAAAACTGCTCGGGTGTATGAATTCTTCCAAGATACTTTAGCTCCTTTTCCTGAAATGACTGCAATCCAATGCTCAATCGGTTAATACCAGCGTTTCTATACATATAGAGTGCCTGTTCTGACACTGTCCCCGGATTTACTTCAATCGTTATCTCTGCCGTATTCCTGACAAAAAAACACTCCTGTATCTTCTTTAAAATCTGCACAATCCATTCTGGTGGCAATACAGAAGGCGTTCCTCCACCAAAAAATATCGTGTCAACAGAGTAGACACGATATTTTACGGATTCTTGTTCTATTTCGGACAGGAGTTTCTTTACATACTCCTCCTGTACCGGAAGCTTAGCCGGCGCAGACAAAAAATCGCAATACAGACACTTTTTCACGCAAAACGGAATATGAATATAAATGCCAAGTCCATTGCTCATTCTGCCACCTACTTTTTATCATCCAGCTTGAGTACACTCATAAAAGCCTTCTGCGGAATCTCTACATTACCAATCTGGCGCATACGCTTCTTACCTTCCTTCTGCTTCTCAAGCAGTTTCTTCTTACGTGTAATATCGCCGCCATAACATTTTGCAAGTACGTCCTTACGCATTGCCTTCACAGTTTCTCTTGCAATAATCTTACCGCCAACCGCTGCCTGAATTGGGATTTCAAACAGATGTCTTGGAATCTCATCCTTTAACTTCTCACACATCTTTCTGCCGCGGTCATACGCACTATCCTTATGCACAATAAAGGAGAGCGCATCCACTTCCTCACGGTTAATCAGGATATCCAGTTTCACAAGTTCGGACTGTTCATACCCCTTTAACTCATAATCAAACGAAGCATATCCTCTGGAACGGGATTTTAATGCATCAAAGAAATCATATATAATCTCATTTAACGGAAGTTCATAACGAAGAACTGCTCTCGTCTCTTCCATATATTCCATACCAAGATAACGACCTCTTCGCTCCTGACACAGTTCCATAATAGAGCCAATAAATTCTGTCGTCACCATAATCTCTGCACTCACAATTGGTTCTTCCATATACTCAATTTCCGTAGGATCTGGCAAATTAGATGGATTGGTCAGCTCAATCACCTCTCCATTATTCTTATGCACTTTATAAACAACCCCCGGAGCTGTAGTTACAAGATCAAGATTATATTCTCTTTCTAAACGTTCCTGAATAATCTCCAGATGTAGCAATCCTAAAAATCCACATCTAAAACCAAAGCCAAGCGCAATCGATGTCTCTGGTTCATACTGAAGCGCCGCATCATTTAATTGCAATTTCTCCAGTGCATCTCGTAAATCCGGATATTTTGCACCATCCGCCGGATACATACCACAATACACCATAGAATTGACTTTCTTATATCCTGGCAGTGGCTCGCTACAAGGATTCTGGATGTCTGTGATTGTATCACCAACCGCAGTATCTTTGACATTTTTGATGGATGCTGTAATATAGCCTACCATACCAGCAGAAAGTTCATCACACGGGATAAACTGTCCTGCACCAAAGTATCCTACTTCCACAACCTCAGCACTAGCTCCAGTTGCCATCATCTTAATCTTCGTTCCCTTAGAAACTCTACCTTCCATAATACGGCAGAATACAATAACTCCTTTATAAGAATCATATAGTGAGTCAAAAATAAGTGCCTGCAAAGGATTGTCTGCGCTTCCCTTCGGGGCTGGTATCTTGTGTACAATCTGTTCAAGCACCTCTTCAATACCGATGCCATTTTTAGCAGAAATAAGCGGTGCATCCTGCGCTTCTATTCCTATCACATCTTCAATTTCATCCATCACACGCTGCGGTTCTGCACTTGGTAAATCTATTTTATTGATAACTGGGAATACATCCAGGTCATGATCCAATGCCAGATACACGTTTGCCAATGTCTGCGCCTCAATCCCCTGCGCCGCATCCACAACAAGAATTGCTCCATCACATGCCGCAAGGCTTCTGCTTACTTCATAGTTAAAGTCAACATGTCCAGGTGTATCAATTAAGTTAAAAATATATTCCTCACCATCATTTGCTCTATATACAATACGAACCGTCTGCGCCTTAATCGTAATACCACGTTCTCTCTCGAGTTCCATATTATCAAGTACCTGTGCCTGCATCTCACGGCTTGTCAGCAGTCCTGTTTTCTCGATAATTCTATCTGCCAACGTAGACTTACCATGATCAATATGCGCCACAATACAAAAATTCCTGATTTTACTCTGATCTATATTAGACATAATGTCCCTCCGTTACTATTATCACTATACATACAAAGCAAATTATACCATATTTCCAATTCCGCTGTCTATAACAGAAATCCCCTGCCCCCCTTATCACCACCATCTAGTGAACCATAACAAGGGCACAGCCTTTGGGGGATAATACTTTCTTATCTGCTGTTTTTGTATTTGTAATGTATCTTTGCTTTTATTTTTTCAAAGGTACTCGTCAGAAAAATGCAAGTATTTCTATGCACCTGCTTTTGAAGGCTTTTATTGCAACCGTCTCGCAAAACTCATCTTACAGAAAATCACAGCATATGTAATGGCGCGACTTTTAACCGTTTTGTGCGTTTCCTTAATGAAGCACCGAGACATCAAGTTCTGCCCGAAACTCCTTGAGGCGAAGCCTCCTTTGTGGAGGGCAGAACAATCGAAGATGTCGAATGCTTCATTTAGGAAACGCCAAATACAGGTTATCGGAGCGCCATACATATGCTGTGATTTTCTGTAAGACTCAAACAGTGCTTCGACGGTTGCGTGCAATCAAAAGCAGGTGCTAAGAAATACTAACATTTTCCTGAAAAGAGTACTCTTTGTAAAAAACAAAAGCAAAGATACAAGTGCATATAGTAGATAGTAGCAGATAAGAAAGTATTATCCCCAAAAGGCTGTGCCCTTGTTATGGTTCACTAGATGGTGGTGATAAGGGGGCAGGAGAGCTTTCAAGCTTCACCTTTGAGTACCATAGAGATGATGTGAGCCAGTGGGTCGCAGGCATTCATAATTTCTTCTACTGTATTTGTCTGAGCGCCCAGCTCGATCAAAAGACTCTTAGGACGATAATGCATATTATAACGATATCCTTTCAGATAAATCTTTCTGGTTATACCCGGATAATACTCATTACTTGCAACTTGCATTTGAAAAGAAAATGCAAGATTGTCATTAATGTATGGATTATACAGATAATCTATATCACCACGCTGTTTGGTACGGCTTAGTCCATTAAAAAACATAAACATTGCCGTAGGACGTCCATTTAAATCAATAACCAATTTACGTTCTGCAGGGACTTCATCTCTATGTAAATCAATGATAACTTCTATGCTTGGATTCTCTGCAAGAATTTGTTCCAACGCTGGTTCTGCATTGCTATAGGCATAATCTCTGGATTCTACATCATACTGTCCCGTATGATGTATGACATGAAATCCGTATTCCTCCCTTAATATACGGGCAAGCTTTTCGCCTGCGCCCATAATGGTTGTAGAAGCATCTCCTGGAATAGAATCCACAAAACCTTCCTGCGAATGCGTATGATAAATCAGTATTTGTGGTTTGTCATTACTCTGTATCATCTTCATATCTTTGGCAAGTAATGTATCTACATTCAACTGCGAAGCATCAATTGTTGTTGTGTTGTCTAAAATATAAAACCCACTTAGTAACTTATCAAATTCACGATAGTCCTCAAAATTAAATTCTACTGATTTTTGCAGAGCTGGAAGAAAAATCCCCTGTTCCTGTATCACTTCCATGTTCTCTTCTTCCATTCTCTCAGCTTTTGCCTGTTCGTTTTCCAAATAAAGTGCATCTGCCATGCTATCGTCTGGCAAAAACGCATTCTCTGACATACTGCCTTCCTCATCCCTACCCTCTTCTCTTTCTATCAAAAGCGCATATGTACTCTTACTTTCCGTCTGTAGTGGATGGCTGTAATTATTCTGCCAGTATGCGTAAAAGGATATTTCTCTAACAGCCATTCCCAAAAACCATTCCAACATACTTCCATCTGATTTTTCCTGATTCGCAAACAACAAAATAGGCATCTGACTGCTCAGGACACTCTCTTCCATATACTGCATAACAACAGGTTGCAATGAAAAAACGCCTCCTTCCACAATAGTCGAATTGCTTTTTTGCACATTTTTCCATACACATATGACAATAAGAAGCAGCCAGATAAAAATAACGATTCTTTTTTTTATTTTATTTTTCTTTTCTATATAATACAATTTAACACCCCAGTATGTGGACGGTTTACTCAGGCATTGTATATCGCAAGCATTCCACACAGACAAGTATATGCAAACTTTCTGTCCATTATGTTTCTGCCAAAAGCTTATATATCAAGAGCAATATTTAAGGCCTCTGAAATTGTAAAACTCAAACGCTTAATCGTTTCATCGATATCTTTACTCGTCACGTACATATTATGAAGTTCCGATAAACGTCCTGCCTGTTCACTCCCCACAGCATCATTCACAATCGTTGCGGCATCTACAACCGTTGGCACACCAATTGCAATAACAGGAATCCCAAGACTCTCTTTTGTCAATGCACCTCTATGATTTCCAACACCAGAACCAGGATGAATTCCTGTATTGGTAATCTGTATTGTACGATTTAATCGTTTTGTACTCCTCGCAGCAAGCGCATCCACAACAATAGCAATGTCGGGATTTGTCTGGTCAATGACGCCTTTTACAATTTCTGCGGTTTCCATGCCTGTTTTTGCCATAACACCTGGTACGATGCTGCTGACCATATGCATTTTTTCTTTGTTATAAGCCGCCTTTCCATATTCTTTTACAACATGTCTCGTAATCAATAGATTATCAACCACATTGGGTCCCAAAGCATCTGCCGTTACATCGCGATTGCCAAGTCCAACCACTAGTACTGACTGTTCTTCCTTTACTTTTGGAATAATTCCTTGCAGCTGTCCTGACAATTCAATCGAAATTTCCCTATGATAATCCTCATCAGGTTCTGGCATTGCTGGTGCTTCCAGCGTAATGTAAGTCCCCATTGGCTTTTTCATAGCTTTAGCAGCATTCATCGTATCAATAATTACTTTGGTCACCTTCACTTCGCTTGCATCTTTATAGTACTCTTCTACTGTTACACCTCTGATATCACCATCTGCATCTTCTATGCTTTCTCTTGCCTCTAATGCAAGGTCTGTTCTTACTTTAAAACCACTCATATGTCATCCTCTTTTTCCTATTGCTCTTTAAACACAGCCAGCATGCGTGTCCGCGTTATCGTAATATCTATTTTTTACAAAAAAATAAATTTTATGTATTGACATATAGTTTTCTATCCACTACAATATATGCGTATGTTTACATTAGACTGTCCGTGTCCGGCTTTAATGTAATCAGATGAATATTATTATTTCACACTATAGGAGGTGTAAGTCTTGGCTAACATCAAATCTGCTAAAAAAAGAATTTTAGTTATCAGAACAAAAACTGAAAGAAACAAAGCTATCAAATCTGGTGTAAAAACAGCTATCAAAAAAGTATACGCTGCTATCGAAGCAAACGACAAAGAAGCTGCAAAAGCTGCTTTAGTTAACGCTACATCAGTTATTGATAAAGCTACTTCTAAAGGAGTATACCACAAAAATACTGCTTCAAGAAAAGTTTCCAGATTAAGCAAAGCTGTAAACCAGATGGCTTAATCAATCAGAAAACATAGATTTATAATAACAATCAAAAAAACAACCCATACCGTCATGTGGGTTGTTTTTTTATGTAAAAACACTATCAGCGACCTCTACTTCCACCACCGTGGGAACGACCACTACTAGAACGATGGTGTCCACCACCACCACTTCGTCCGCCACCACCGCTACTGCTTGATGTCTCAATACGGCGTTTGGTTACTGTCTTGGTCAAAAAGACATCTGACTGTTGGTTCATCTTCATACTATTATCTGCTACATAGGTTTTTATCGTTGTTGTTTTCTTACCTTTACTTGGTATCAGATTTATCAGAACAAATATTGCCATTACTACCACAGACAACATCAAAATCGCTGGTAAACTCCAATATGCTGTAAACTGTAACATACCAGACATATCATGATAAAGTGTATTGATATATGTCTTATATGCTGCATACGGACCAAGTTTCTCATAAGCAAATATCCTATCAAACATATGATCAATCATAGCATCAGAATATTTATATTCTACCTTACCGCATGTACTAAAAGCAGCATATCTGAGTCCATCATACTCTCTCGCATAGTTATCTACCAGAATTGCACCATCACCATACGGCACATCATATCCATATTTATGCTCATCATAAAAATTATCTGCATATACGGTTGTATATTCATCAACATAAATATATCCCAATTGTTCTTCATATGGCTTTACATATTCTTCCAATGATTCTTCCAATGTCACAAGAACAATATCACAACCAATTTGCTTTTCCCTTTTTGCAATCAGCTTTCTTAATTTTGCCTCTTCTTTATCTGTCAGCTTATCAGCATAATCAAATACTCTTTCTTCTGTCAGACACTCTGTATTGGTGCGTTCTCCTATTCCCAAAGAGCCAATGGCTGCTTTACCAGCAGAAACGGCTCCGAGAACCAATATCAATACCGCTATGCCTATAAAAACAAATCTAAAAAAATGAAAATATTGTTTCATACCGTTATGTATCCTTTCCTATCCTACTCTGCCATCCACTTACTATAATATCTCAAGAATTGTCCTTACAAGCAATCCAATCGTAGCAAATGAAGCTGCCAGCGTTGCACCATAAGCACATACTTTTGCAACAGAAACAGGAACTGTTCCAATGACTTTTCCTGTCTGTCCATTTACATGGTAACGATAGGTTTTCCCCCGGTATGTATACATATATAACCACACAGGAAACAACGTATAATGTGTTCCTTTTTTTTGCATACGTAGATTCTTTCTAATTGGTGTTACCGTTGTATATCCCGAAATACTGCTTTTTAACAGCCCTTCTGCATCATTTTCTGCCTTTTGCTTTGCTCTTGATTCCAGATTGTCTGCTGTATCATTGTAAATTTCACCAAAAAAACCTGACATATACTTTGGACTAAAGTCAATCAGCTCTCCATACTTATACGGCTCCATCAAGTCCATAATCTCATCATTTAAGGCAAAGGAAGCATCTACAGGAACTTTATCAAATGCAACATCCATATTTCTCTGAATTGTATAATAAGAAGTTTCTGTATACTCTGTATTACCACTTCTCCATACCCTTACTTTGGTTCCTTTTCCTTCGTAATCATAATTGGTATCATAATCGTACAGCCAGAAAGGTACATACATACCTTCCATAGAATTTAACTTTACTTCAGACAAAAAAGAATCTGGTGCAAAGATTTTTTTGGAAAAAGTATCACGCATCAATTTCTTTGCATCTTCTTTGCCTATTTTAAATGGTAAAATAAGCTGTGGTTCATATGCACCAGTTACTCTTTCATCAAACACAATGTGCTGTCCACAATAAGAACATTTACTGGATGATGTATATTCGTTAATCTGAATCTCACCACCACAATTAGAACACTGCGTCACTGTTGTTGGTTTGACAGTGGATTCTTCACAATCCTCTCCTTCACAATACGGGCAATACATTTTCTGTTTTTCTGGACTAAAAACAACATTGCCGCCACAGTTTCTACATGTAAATATCATCTTTTATCCCCCTGTTATCTTACTGCGGATTTCTTCCATTGATTCCAGCAATATCTTTGATAACTTCTCCTGCAAGAATCAAGCCTGCTACTGCTGGAACAAATGCAACACTTCCTGGTAAGGTTCTCTTGCCAGAAGCCTCTAATTCTTCCTGTAATTTCTCATTCATCACAGGTTTTACCGCAATTTCTTTAGAATATACTACTTTACAATGTTTTATGCCTCTTTTTTTCAGCTCTCTTCGCATTACTTTTGCTAATGGGCATACAGATGTCTTATAAATATCTGCGACTTCAAAAGCTGTCGGATTTAATTTATTGCCTGCTCCCATGCTACTAATAACTGGTACTCCCATTTCTGTAGCACGTACAATCAAATCTATCTTTGCCGTCACTGTATCTATGGCATCTACAATATAATCATACTGTGAAAAATCAAATCGGTCTGCCGTATCTGGCAGATAAAAGCATTCATGTATTGTCACGTCACATTCCGGATTGATATCCAGTATTCTTTCTCGCATCACTTCTACTTTACTTCTTCCAATGGTGCTACGCGTCGCAATAATCTGCCGGTTGATATTGCTTTCACTGACAGCATCACTGTCAATCAAATCAAGGGAGCCAATACCACTACGTACAAGAGCCTCTACAACATGCCCTCCAACGCCACCAACACCAAAAACTGCAACTCTTGCACCTGACAGTTTCTCCATTGCTTCTGTTCCCAATAATAATTCCGTTCTAGTAAATGATTCTGTCACGTCCTGCTTCTTTTCCTTTATATAATTTTCTATCAGCCACATTCAAGGTTGCTGAAATTCCATCCATATCAGAATATTCTTCTACACCCCACGTCACCGTTACCTTAATTGCATGGGCATCCGAAACACTCGGTAATTTTTTTATAATCTTCTGCAAGTCATTCATCTGTGCAAAAGTTGCTTCTCCGTCATAGTTTGGAAAGACAAATAAAAACTCTTCTCCACCCCAACGTCCTACACAGCCTTTTCCCTGCATAAATTCATCAAAGGCATTCGCAACCTGTTTTAATACCAAATCACCTATTTCATGTCCATATGTGTCATTGATTTTCTTAAAATGATCCACATCACCCATAGCTAACGTAATATGAGATATGGTTCCCTGCTGATACTGATCTACACATTCATTAATATACTGCAAAATGCTTCTTCTATTCCGTAATTTGGTTAACGGATCTAAAGATGCCAGTTTTTGCAGTTTTTCATTATAGAGCATAAGTTTTTTATCTGTTTCTATTGCGTTCTGACTAAAAATAGCAATCATCATAATCATCAAAGCAAAAATTGTGACTGTATTTAATATCTGCAATACAACAGAAACTGTGTCATTCATAACATACCACGGTTTATTCATCTTGGAATAAAAATACAATATAATTCTGCATATGCAAAGAGCCACTGTTGCTGCAATATTTGTTCTGATAAATTGTGTATTTATCAGAAAACAAAAAACTACCAATGCAAACAGAAAATGTTGCACTCCACAATCCCATCCTAACAAATACACCATGATAACTGCCCAAAAAACGGTCGTCAAAAACGTAACAACAGAAGCATTTCTAACAGTTGTCTTATATGTCATATAGAGACTAAGGCAATACATGGCAAAACACGGAACTGCAGTTTTTAAAATAAAAATTTGTCCTACACCCGAAAACGTTACAAGTACTGCTAACAGATAAATACACATGATAATAGCATACAGGCGCAATAATACTGCGCCCTTTTGTGTATCATCAGCTTCATCAGAATCTTGTAGAAGCACTCTCTTGATTGTTTCAATCTGCATAGCTTTTCCTCTTTTTCTTTCTGTAATCTTTCTACAGCATATGCTTTCTTAATTCTGCTGGACTCTGCGCACTCAAATATGCTGGTGCGATATCAAATACAGTTTTACATCCTGACTGTCCTTCTTTGCTAAGACGATATGCTGCTCTTGCATACGCAACAATAACCGATGCTGTAAATTCTGGGTTAGAATCCAATTTCAGACTATATTCTATAATATGGCTGTTTTCATCATTCCAACCTGTTTTTCCGCTTCTAATAACAAAGCCACCATGAGGAATTCCACTATGATCTCTTTTCAATTCCTCTTCACTAATAAAATGCACTGTTGTATCATAATCAGCAAAGTAATTTGGCATTGTTTTAATTTCTTGCTCAATTCTAGCTTTGTCAGCACCTTCCTCAGCTACAACAAAGCATTCTCTTGTATGTTTCTGTCTTGTTGTAAGTTCTGGATTTTCTCCTTTTCTAACGGATTCTAATGCTTCCGGCACTGGAATTGTATACTGTTTTGCATTAAGAACCCCATCGATTCTACGGATAGCATCTGAATGTCCCTGACTTACACCTTTTCCCCAAAATGTGTAATCACTTCCGTTTGTCAAAATTGCATTGGCATACAATCTGTTCAAAGAAAACATGCCCGGATCCCAACCAACAGAAATAATACCTACATTACCGCCTTCTTGAGCCGCTGCATCTACTGCATCAAAATGTTCTGGTATTTTCGCATGTGTATCAAAGCTGTCTACCACATTGAATAATTTTGCATATTTTGGTGTTTGTTCTGGCAAATCTGTCGCACTACCACCACAAAGAATCAATACATCAATGTCATCCTTTTTATTTACCGCTTCTTCTACCGAATACACCGTCACGCCTTCTGTTAAAATGCTTACAGTTGCAGGATTACGTCTTGTAAATACTGCAACAAGTTCCATATCCGGATTATGTTTGATCGCACATTCAATTCCTTTTCCTAAATTACCATATCCTAAAATTCCGATTCTAATGCTCATTTTCATTCTCCTCTCATAGTCAAAAAACTATCAACTCTATTTTGCCACTTGCCACAAAGGATGTCAATTATTTTACACAAAAACAAAGAGTCGCTCATCCTAGTTATCTCTGTGAACGACTCCTATTTTTATCTATTTGATATTGTTTTTATTTTTCCTGGAAAGTAGCACATGCAGTCTGTTTACACTCACAAGCACCACTACCATGAATGTCTACATGGCGGGCTACACATTTATAATTCGCATTATATGTGCATCCAACTGCTTCGCAGTCAATGCTGATTGTTTTGCATGGATGTTCTATTGCACTTGTATAAGAATCACCTTTTTTCTGTGCAAAACTTTCGCAGCAGGTTTCATCACTGCTATTTGCATGCTTTCCTCCAACCATAATATCGCCTTTACTACAATAATGATTTTTGTTATACAGACAAGTTTCTACTTTACAATTTAATTCTGCCATACATTACCTCCTAATATGCTTCCATATAGTTTCAGTAATAGTATGGCAGAATTGCATTCATTTATACTGTTAAAAAATTACAATTTATTTTTGTTCTTCCTGTACAATTTCCTGACGTCTTTCTTTTGTACGGATTTCTTTGCAGATGTCTGTAATAAAGTCATCTAATTTCTTCTGACCTTCATCCCCTGCAAAACGACTTCTAACAGATACAAGATTATCTTCCTCTTCTTTCTGTCCAACAACTAACATATAAGGTACTTTCTGAAGTCTTGTTTCACGAATCTTATAACCAATTTTCTCTGAGCGGTTATCAATTGTAGATAAGATACCATTTGCTTTTAATTCTTTGTCTACTTTTGCTGCATAATCTGCATATTTTTCTGAAATAGGAAGTACTCTTACCTGTTCTGGACATAACCATGTTGGAAATTTACCTGCATATTTTTCAATTAACCACGCAAGTGTTCTTTCGTAACATCCCATAGAGGTTCTATGAATAATGTAAGGACGAACTTTTTCACCTTTTTCATCAACATAGTACATATCGAACTGTTCTGCCAGCACAGCATCCCATTGAATTGTAATCATGGTATCTTCTTTACCATATACATTTTTTGCCTGAATATCTACTTTTGGTCCATAGAAAGCAGCTTCGCCTTCTTCTTCATAGAACTTGATAACAAGCTCATTTAAGATATTTCTGATGTGTCCCTGTGTCTCTTCCCATACTTCTTCAGAGCCAACATATTTTTCTTTGTTATTTGGATCCCATTTGGACAGACGATATGTGACATCCTCTTCTACACCAAGTGTCTCTAAACAATACTTAGCAAGTGCCAGACAACCTTTGAACTCTTCTACCATCTGGTCAGGTCTTACAATCAAATGTCCTTCTGAGATTGTAAACTGACGCACACGTGTCAAGCCATGCATTTCACCAGAATCTTCATTTCTAAATAGTGTAGATGTCTCACCATAACGAAGAGGTAAATCTCTGTAGGATTTCTGGCTTGCTTTATACACATAGTACTGGAATGGACATGTCATAGGACGAAGCGCAAATACTTCTTTGTCCTTTTCTTCATCACCTAATACAAACATACCTTCTTTGTAGTGATCCCAATGTCCTGAAATTTTATACAAATCACTTTTTGCCATTAATGGTGTTTTCGTTCTCACATAACCCCATTTTTCTTCTTCATCTTCAATCCAGCGCTGCATTGTCTGAATCATTTTGGCACCCTTTGGCATCAGAAGTGGAAGTCCCTGTCCGATCACATCCACAGTTGTAAACAGTTCCATTTCACGACCAAGTTTGTTATGGTCACGCAGCTTAATGTCTTCTAAATGCTGTAAATATGCTGCCAGTTCTTCTTTCTTATTAAATGCTGTTCCATAGATTCTCTGTAACATCGCATTCTCGGATTTACCTCTCCAGTACGCACCCGAAGATGAAATCAACTTAAATGCTTTGATGTTTTTCGTACTCATCAAATGTGGTCCTGCACATAAATCCACAAAATCACCTTGACTATAGAAAGAAATCTCTGCATCCTCTGGAAGATCACGAATCAATTCTACTTTGTACGGTTCCCCTTTTTCTTCCATAAATTTCATTGCTTCTTCACGAGGCATTGTAAATTTTTCTAATTTCGCACCTTCTTTGATGATTTTCTTCATCTCTGCTTCTAATTTATCCAAATCTTCTCTCGAAAATGGTGCATGCTCAAAATCATAATAGAAACCTGTATCAATACTAGGACCAATTGCAAGTTTTGCATCTGGAAAAACTCTTTTTACCGCTTCTGCAAGCACATGTGATGTCGTATGACGAAGTGCCGCCAGCCCTTTTGGGTCATTGGCTGTCAAAATACTCAGTTCACAGTCTGTATCAATCACAGTTCTTAAATCTACCACTTCTCCATTTACTTCTGCCGCACATGCCATTCTGGCAAGGCCTTCACTGATATCTGCTGCAATATCGATCACTGCCATTGCAGCTTCATACTCTTTGCTTGAGCCATCCTTTAATGTAATTTTCATTGTTTCTGTCTCCTTTATCTATATTTTATTATGCTTTACATCTGCATTATTCGCCACAATCACATTCACCGATACATTCACATTCATCTGTATCAAAACAACAATCTTTGTTATTACCACTATAGTTTCCATTGTTACTTCCTATCGTGACACCATGTGTCCACGGTGCTTTCACAAGACCAATCACGATACCTAGAAGTAAACATACCGTTCCTGCCAACCATAGGTCTCTTTTCTGTACCGTTACCTGTCCATCAAACAATTTTACTGCTGTTTCTTTGAGTGTTTCTGTGTTAAGTTTCATGCTGATACCCTCCCTATCTTTTTTTATAAATCCACATCACAATGTCCTCTTCTTTTGTTACTGTCACAGAGACAAATTATACCTTACCACACTTGCCCTGATTCACAGTTATTTCATCACAAAAAGTCCCTTGCAATACACATGTACTGCAAGGGACGTAAGATACGCGGTTCCACCCTATTTGTTCTGTGCGCTGGCTACCTCAACAACTATCATCCACTTCACAAATGATACATATTCACATAGCGTAACGTCTTATCAAAACCACTTCATTGAGATGGTAACGGAATCACCGGACCGGATTGGGGTCACTCAGAGTTAGTTTTCAAATGTTTCCAGCAAAGACACTTCCAGCACTGCTTTCATATAAACAACAGATATCACGCTTTGTGCGCCATCCGTATGTCATATAAAAATAGGTGTCTCTCTCTGTTACGTTCCACATCCTACTCTTCTCGTCAACGTGTTAACTTTATTTCATTTTATATGTGTATTTTATGCCAAAAAGTCAATAATGTAAAGAGATTTTTTTTCATTACATTTTGTTTTTTATTGAACTCAAAACTCATTAGTGCTATTATTAGTCTGTTATTAAAAGTGTAAGATTATAAGATAATGAGAAAATACGCTTTGCGTAAATCAAGGAGGAATCGCACGATATGAGAATTATCAAAACAAAGGATTATGCACGCATGAGTAGTGCTGCAGCAAACATTATTGCCGCTCAGATTACTTTAAAACCAAATTGTGTTCTTGGGCTTGCTACAGGCTCATCTCCAGTAGGAACATACAAAGAATTAGTTGCCAAATACGAAAACGGCGACTTAGACTTTTCACAGGTAACAAGTGTGAACCTAGACGAATACAAAGGTCTCTCCCCAGAGAACGACCAGAGCTATCGTTATTTTATGAACACAAATCTGTTTAACCACGTAAACATTGATAAAGCAAAGACTTCTGTTCCAGACGGCTTAGAAGCAGACTCTGACAAAGCATGCCGCGATTACGATGAAATCGTTGCCAAAACAGGCGGTGTCGATTTACAGTTATTAGGTCTTGGTCACAACGGACATATCGGTTTCAACGAACCATGCGACCACTTTGAAAAAGGTACACACTGTGTAAACTTAACCCAGAGTACAATTGATGCAAATACACGTTTTTTTGAAAATGCTGATATGGTACCAAAACAGGCATACACTATGGGTATTCAGACAATTATGAGTGCGAAGAAAATTCTTGTTGTTGTAAGCGGTGCAGACAAAGCAGACATTGTACAAAAAGCTTTCTTCGGCCCTATAACACCAATGGTACCTGCTTCTATTCTGCAGTTACATCCAGATGTTACTGTTGTTGGGGATGCTGCTGCATTTTCTAAAATTTCATAATTATAATAATATAGGTAAAGGGGATTTTGTATGGTTATCAAAAATGGTAATGTTTTTACAAAAAATGCCGTATTCAAGCAGTTACAAATTGGTATTACAGATACCTTAATTACCACTGTCTCCAATGATATTTCTAATCAAGATACTATCATTGATGCCACAGGCTGCTATGTAATCCCTGGCTTAACTGATATTCATTTTCATGGCTGTGTCGGCTACGACTTCTGCGATGGTACGAAAGAAGCAATTTCTGCCATAGCGGCATACGAACTTCGTAATGGTATTACTACTATTTGTCCTACAACAATGACACTGTCAGAAGAAGCACTTCGATCAATCTGTTCTGTGGCGGCAGAATACGCCAAAACCACACACGAAAAAGAGGCTTCTTTTGCAGGCATTCATTTAGAAGGTCCATTTCTATCTTACGAAAAGCGTGGCGCCCAAAATCCAGAATTTCTACACAAACCGGATGTAGCCATGTTGCAGCGATTGCAAAAAAGTGCAAACGGACTTGCAAAAATTGTATCTATTGCTCCTGAAAAAGAAGGAGCAATGGAATGTATCAGCGCATTAAAAGACGATTTCGTTTTCTCAATAGCCCATACAACTGCAAATTATGAGCAGGCCTTTGCCGCTTTTACTGCAGGCGCAAAGCATGTAACACATTTATATAATGCCATGCCGCCCTTTTCTCATAGAGAACCCGGTGTCATCGGCGCTGCATTTGACAGTAAAAGTTGTGAAGTAGAATTGATATGCGATGGAATACACATTGCCCCAAGCGTAGTGCGCGCTACCTTTCAGTTATTTAGTGATGACAGAATTATCTTAATCAGTGACAGTATGATGGCAACCGGTCTAACGGATGGCACTTATACACTGGGTGGGCAGCCTGTCATTGTAAAAGGTAATCGTGCCACATTAGAAAATGGTACTATTGCTGGCAGCGCAACCAATCTGATGGATTGTATGCGTATAGCCATACAGCAAATGGGTATTCCACTTGAAAGTGCAATCAAAGCCGCTACCATCAATCCAGCCAAATCCATTGGCATTGATACCAAATATGGCTCTATTGAAGAAGGAAAAATAGCCAATATGATAATCCTAAACAAGGATTTATCCATAAATAATATCATATTCAATGGCAAACTCTTAGCATTATAACAAATCATATAAATAGAGACTGTCGCATATAACAAACATCTTCATAGTGTATAATAATACGTTCTTATCTGCTAGTTTTGATATATGTAATGTATCTTTGCTTTTATTTTTGCAAAGGTACTCGTCAGAAAAATGTAAGTATTTCTATGCACCTGCTTTTGATGGTTTTTATTGCAACCGTCTCGCAAAACTCGTCTTACAGAAAATCGCAGCATATGTAACAGGCGCGACTTTTAACCGTTTTGTGCGTTTTCTTAATGAAGCACCGAGACATCAAGTTCTGCCCGAAAC
>JAFUQM010000018.1 GCA_017472325.1 Lachnospiraceae bacterium | reverse complement strand
CGACCTTCATTTTTATTTTTCTCACGTTTTGCAGCATGGTACTCAAAATTTTCACTCAAATCGCCATGCGCTCTCGCTTCCTTAACTGCCTCCAGTGCTTCTTTACGTACAACAAGCTTTCTATGCTCTATTTCTTCTTGCATCTTGCGGATATCATTCTGTGTTAACTTATCGTACACTTCCGCTACCTCCTGCTGTCTCTTGTACGGGAACAGATGACATCATTAACTTTAATGTTCCCTGTATTTGCGCCTTACCATAACCAAATGGCAAAATCAAATGATCTCCCTTACAAAGCTTTGCACCGTCTATTAATCCTTCTCCATCTAAAACACTCATAACCAAAAATGGATACTTCTGTTCTATCGTAACTGGTCTGGTAACATCCATTTTCCATACCTGGTAGCTATCACAACAAATTAACTCATGCATCTCATTTGCCACCATATCCTGCGTAGAAATAATACGCTTCTCTGAAGTTTTATCTGGAACAAGCGTAACATCCAAACATTCCTTGATATGCAGTTCTCTTTTCTGCCCATCAATCTTACGTCCATAATCATAAAAACGATACGTAATATCACTATTCTGCTGTGTTTCATATACAATAAAACCTGCCTCTATTGTATGAAGCACACCTGCCTCTATTTGGATAAAGTCTCCTTGTTTTACCGGTACTTCCTTGAGTAAGTCATTCCATTGTCCTGCATTTACCATCTGACTGAGTTCTTCTTTTGTATGCGCATTATGCCCAATAACTAAGGTTGCATTCTCTGGACAATCCACCACATACCAACATTCTGTTTTCCCAAGTCCTTCTAACCCCTGTGCTTTTACATATGCATTATCTGGATGCACCTGAATACTGGAAGTTTCCCTTGCGTCTATTAATTTGACCAATAGTGGAAATTTATCTAAATCTATGTTCCCAAACAACTCTCTATGTTCCTGCCATAGAGATGAAAGTGTCTTTCCCTGGTATAATCCTCTCTTTACTACACTTTCTCCATTTTCATGTGCGCTGACAGCCCAACACTCTCCAATCCGATCTGATTGCAGATGATATTGAAATTCTGTTGCCAGCCTGTTACCGCCCCATACTCGTTCTACAAATTTAGGCTCTAAGAACAAGATTTCTTTTGTTCCACTCATATAGTCCACTATTATTTCCCTTCTATCTCAAATCTTTCCATAGAGGACTCTAATTCAGCCGTATCTTCTGTCAGTCTCTTAGCTTCATCTGTTAAGTCAACGACAGACTGTGTCTGCTCATAAATAGTTGCCATAACTTCTTCTGCAGAAGCTGCCGCCTGTTCCGCAACAGCTGCAATATCACGAATTGAGTCAAGGACTTTTTCCTTATCAACGCCAATGGCTTCCATGTTCTGCATAACATTTCTAAGACCATCAACAAGACTTTCTACACCTTTACCCATATCTGTAAATGCTTCTACTGTTTCATTCAAAGCATTGCTTTGTTCCAACACATTTACTTCTGCTTCCTGCACACACTCTACTGCTTTGGTTGTTGTATCCGAAATTGCACCAATGATGTTCTGAATCTCTTTACTGGATGCCTTTGACTGGTCTGCAAGCTTTCTGATTTCTTCTGCAACAACTGCGAATCCTCTACCACTTTCTCCTGCTCTTGCAGCTTCAATAGAAGCATTCAAGGAGAGGAGGTTTGTCTGTTCTGCAATGGAATCAATAGCGGTAATAATACTACTGATATTCTCCGATTTGATTCTAATATCATTAATATTATCTACTAAAACCTTTGTAATTTCAACTGTAGCTTCCGAACGTTCCCTTAACTGTGCTACAAGATTTTCTTCCTTACCAATCAGTTCCATCGTAGAATCAGTTACTTTATTCATATTATATGTATTTGTCACAACATCATTTACTTTATCGGACAAACCAGACATCATCGCAAGACTTTTTTCTGTTTCTGCAGCCTGTGCAACGACACCATTCGATACTTCCTCTGTTGCTTTTACAATATCTTGGAATGTTGTTTGGATAATTTCGGATTTATCTAAAACTTTCTCAGAAGAAGTCGAAACATCTTCTCCAAATCCTTTCATGGATCCAATCAATTCACTCATGTTCACAATCATATTTTCCAAACTGTTATGTAATGCCTTAAACTCATCTTTACGATTTGTTTTACCTCGTACAGTCAAATCACCATTGGCCACTTTACCTAAAATTCTACTAATATTATTTACTTCTTTACTAATACCTGTAGAAATAAAAAGTCCAATAATAATAGAAATGATTGCAGTCAGACAAGTAATAATAATTGTCATATTACGAATTCCACTAACTTCATTTAACATCGTTGTATTAGGAATCATCGTACATAATTTCATGCCTGTTGTTCCAATTGGAGAATATACAAGCAAATATTTCTTACCATCGTATTTGATAGTTGTTTTACCTTCTGCTTCTCCTGTTTCAGCCACATACTGAGCGAAAATAGGCTCTGTACTTTTTGTTCCATCGGATAAAATTTCTTCTCCTCCTGCTGTCACAATTGCAGAAATACAACCTTCACCAAAATCCAACCCTGCTAAAATTTCACTAATATTAGAATTATCGATATCGACAACTAAAAATCCGTCACCTCTAACAAATTTACGAATATAACTAAGTCCATAGCTTTCATCACTTTTCTGAGTAACACTATCAACATATGGATGTCTCATTAACCAAACTGACTTTACAGAGTTGCTTTCTGCAAAAAGTGCACCTTCCTGCTCAAGAAATGCCTGATATGCACCCTCTGGAAATACCTGCGCATTAGAAGCAATTGCATTGCCGTTTTTACTAAACACATAATATTCCCTAATCGAGCTGGAATTTGCTTTCATATTCGCAAACATACTCTTACTATCTTTATAATACTGCATTGCACCAGCAGAATTTTGATTAAAATATTTTGTATAATAATCAATTACATTGCTACTACTTAAAAGCTCTACACCTTTAGAGTCAATTGTTTCACACATAGACTGTGTATAAAGACTCATAGCATTTACTGTGCCAAGTGCAGATTCTTCATATCGTTCCATAACTGTATTAGCAGCAGTTTGATAAGAAACAACACCAAGAACAATGCTTAATGCAGTTGGTACTGCAAAAGCACATAATAAAGTCACTAATATTTTACCACTTTTCCCACTCATTGTCCCGTTTTTTAAGTTTTTAATATCTAAAAATGATGTTAAATTACTTTGAAAACGTTTCCAATCAAAAGCTTGTTTACTTTTGTCAACATTTTGCGCTTCCTCTGTACCCTGTTCTTTTTTCCCATTTTTAAATAGTTTGTTCATTTGTAATCCCATAAATTCCCTCTCAATCAATCCCTAAATCATGATATGGTTTCAACTTCATTATAACAGAGAATTTATATATATACTATATATTTATTTACTTTTTTTCGTTTTTTTTCGTAAATATATTGCTATTTTTAAAAATATATTATCCTTCTTCTATCAAAACGTTCTTTTCTGACGGCAAAGAACGTAACACAAGCAAATAACTAATAATCAATACAACATCCGCCCCCGTCCAAGCCATAATCTCAGCAAAGAAGATTCCAATTTCACCAACTAATATTGGAAGCAGCAATGCAGTCAGGGTTCTCATAACAAATTCTGCAATTCCTGAAAGCATAGGAAGAAAGGTATTGCCCATACCTTGAATTGCCGAACGAACTACATGCAATATATATAATATTGGCAAACATACACTCATAATTGCCAAATAGAAATATGCAATTTTTAATGCAGCTTCTACCTGTTCCCTACTTCCTGACAAAAACCATCCTAGAATACTTTTTCCAAATAACAACATGACTGCCGCAATCACGACAGATGTAATACATGCAATCACAAGTGCAGCGCGCGTTCCACTCTGAATGCGTCCGATTTTTCTTGCTCCCAAATTCTGTCCTACATATGTTACGGCTGCATACCCATAAGAAGTTGCTGCAACTTCCAATATCCCATACAATTTATTAGTTGCAGTAAAGCCTGCAATAAAAACAACTCCATATCCATTCACTACAAATTGTATAATCATACCACCAACCGCAATAATTGCATTCTGAACTGCCATTGGAAAGCCCAAATACAACAACTTTCCTGCTAATGAATATTCTATCTCAAAATCATATTTTCCTAGCTTAATTAGCTCAATCTGACGTATATGATGTAAACAATAAATACTCGAAATGAATTGTGCAATCAACGTAGCAACTGCAGCACCAGCAATTCCACATTGAAACCCAAATACAAAAAGAATATCCAAAATAATATTGGTAATAGAAGCTACAATCATCGCATGCAGCGGTGTCTTACTATCCCCTAATGACCTTAAAATGCATGCTAGCAAATTATACAGCATTACAATGGGAATTCCCAAAAACATGACTCTAATATACAATATTGTATCAGAGAAAATTTCATTCGGAGTCTGCAAGAGCTGTAAAATAGATGCTGCAGTTATTTGTCCTATCACCATTAACAAAATAGACGATATAAGAGCTAAAATAAGTGAATGAGCTATTACCTTTCTTAATAAGTGGTATTTGCCAGCCCCAAACTCTTGTGCCATTTTAATTCCAAATCCTTGTGTCAATCCTTGGATAATCCCTAACATCATCCAATTCAACCAATCCGCCGCTCCTAACGCTGCCAAAGCATTCACTCCAAGAAATTTGCCAACTACCATTGTATCAACAACAGTGTACAACTGTTGAAATATATTACCTGTCATTAAGGGAAATGCAAAAGTCAACAATAATCCTGCTGGTTTCCCTTGTGTCATACTTTTAATAGATGTTGCCATACTATCCTCCTCTTTCATTGATACAAATCCAATACTTCCTTCTTTCTTATGCTCCCGCACGAAACAACAGCACGCTTTGCGAGCTGTCTTATTCGACAAAAAAAGCACCATACATTGTATGATGCTTTTTACTGCCGGCGACCGGAATCGAACCGGTACGGGAGGTTAGTCCCGCAGGATTTTAAGTCCTGTGCGTCTGCCAGTTCCGCCACGCCGGCATAAGTCTTACGACTTAATGGGACCTACAGGGCTCGAACCTGTGACCCTCTGCTTGTAAGGCAGATGCTCTCCCAGCTGAGCTAAGATCCCAAGCGATATTTAACTTACTTAGTTATAACATTTTCAGTACAATTTTGCAAGTGCATTTGTACCAAACGACCCAGAAGGGACTCGAACCCTCGACCTCCGCCGTGACAGGGCGGCGCTCTAACCAACTGAGCCACTAGGCCTTATTTATTTGTATAAAAAAAT
>JAFUQM010000017.1 GCA_017472325.1 Lachnospiraceae bacterium | reverse complement strand
TATAACAGTCCATAACCTGTAGCCTGTGTTCTTGCCAAAGAACCACCGTAAGATAATCCTTTACCTGTAAAAACACCTTCATAGACGTTACGAATTTTCTTATACTGACCATACATATAACCGATTTCTCTTGCACCTGTTCCGATATCACCAGCAGGAACGTCTGTGTCAGCTCCGATGTGTCTATAAAGCTCATTCATAAAACTCTGGCAGAATGCCATAATTTCTCTATCTGATTTACCCTTAGGATCAAAGTCTGAACCACCTTTACCTCCACCGATCGGCAGACCTGTTAAAGAGTTTTTAAAAATCTGTTCAAATCCTAAGAATTTAATAATACCAATGTTTACAGAAGGATGAAGTCTAATACCTCCCTTGTAAGGTCCAATTGCACTGTTAAACTGTACACGGTAACCTGTGTTTACCTGCACCTGTCCTTTATCATCTACCCAAGGAACACGGAAAATAATCTGTCTTTCAGGATTTACGATTCTCTCTAAAAGCGCATCTCTTTTGTATGCTTCTTCGTTTGCTTCAATTACAACACGCAAAGACTCCAGTACTTCCTTAACTGCCTGATGGAACTCTGGCTGTGCTGGATTTTTCTCAACTACCATGTTTAAGACTTCATCAACATATGACATTTTTATGTCCTCCTTTAAATAAGATATATGGATATGTGGCAAAAATATCCTCGCCACATTTCAAATCTATTTTTTCCATTGCTTATTATATACTCTCATCTTAAATTGTGCAAGCACTTTATTTCATTAACTTGGCAAATTATAAAAATTTTTTCAGTCTTTCAATATTTTTTTCCTCAAAATCCATCAATTCTTTTGCAATTTCTATTGAAACACTCTGGCTTGCTGGATACATATTCATTGCCTTCCACATATGTGTCAATCCTCTATTACTTCCCTGTATCAGTAACTCCGCAATATGACTTGTACTTGTATTCAAAAGGGTATTCATCTTCACACCAGCAGCCAACATCATATCATTTATAGCACTATTTTTATAAATCTGAGCATGCGCATCCACTAGTTTTTCTGTCGCTCTATTATGAATATCTGAATATTTCAACGACTGTCTGGCTATTTGAATTGCCATGTCGTCATCATAGATTTTATCTGATAGTGCATCAATTGCTTTCATTGCCATCTGGGTATTTTTCTGTACTTCCTTCAATACTGCCACATCATCTTTTCTCATTTTTACTGCTCCTGTCTTCCAATAATTACTATTGTAATTATGCACACCAGAGCATAAAAATATTCCACCCCACAACTATATTCTGCATAGACTTCAGAATAAGACTCTAAACCAAATAAGGTTCTAAAAAATAAATGTTGGAACATATGATTAAAAAATCATACACCCCAACATTTATGAAAGAGTCTTTGCAATTATAAGAAGGACTATTGTATATCATTTTATAAGATTCTGTTATTCTACAAATTCTGTTTTGACATAGCCTTCTTTGCCTTTATATTTTACCTTACACCAACCATCTGCCTGCTGCATAATCAGCTCAAGCTTCTCTCCCTGATAAATCACTCCGAGCTTGTCCGAATTCTGATTCGCACGCTCTCTTACATTTACAGTGGTCTTAGCTGTTACATAGCCATCAGATGTATCTAACAGGGTTGTCTCTGTTGTTTCTTCATTCTGTTCTTCTTCTGCATCTGTTTCTGTCTCTTCTGCTATAATCTCAAGATAATCAGTTTTAACAAATGCTTCTGTACCGTTGTAATCAATCTTACTCCAGCCATTGATTCGGTTCTCATACAATCTGTATGTATCACCTGTCTGAAGCTTACCGAGTTTATCTGCTGTTTCACTATCAGAACTTCTGACATTGACAACCGTTATTGCCTTCGCATACTGAATGACTTCTGGTTCTGCTTCATTTTCAGAAACGGTCACTTCATTGCCAGATACCGCCAGTTCATTCTCTGATACAGTACTGTCATTTTCTGACACACCTAAAACTTCCGCTGCTATCATCTCACCCATATCTTCGCTGACAGCATTGATAATCTGATTTTCCATCAAATCTTTCAGGGCAGGATCTGCATCAATTGCTTCCTGATATTTTACTGAAACCTGATTAAAGAGTTCTAATACATCTTCCTCTTCCATCATTTCATTTACTGTAGCATTCACATTTTCATCCAAGTCTCCCTGGTAAAAATAAAACTTGCCTTCTTCATTTTTGCATGCATAGTAAGACTGGATCGCTGGTGCCTTAGTCTCTATATCATACATCTTTGCTTCGCTGTAGATAAATACAAGATATGTATCTTCTGTTGGAAGACTCTTCGTATAACAAATGAGATTATCATAGCTTTCAATATATTTACTATATGCCTCAATTCTGAGTTTTTCCTCATTGTCTACATAATTTCTCAGACTATAAATTGTATCCATGTCCCCATTTGCCTTAGCAGTCATGTATTCAGCCACCAATGCATTAATCTCTGGATACGCATTTTCTTCTAATGGTGTCCCCGATGCTTCTATTGCCTCTCCTGGTTTGGAAATAAGTACAATTGTTGTTACAATTGCTACCAATACAAGTCCAAGAATTGGAAGTGTTACTTTCTTATTCTTCATAGCAACATCTACAATATCAAGAACAGACCACTTAATTGTCTTGCCTAATTTCACAGCTTTCCCCTTCAAAGCCTTTCCTTTGCTTTTTAAGTCTTCTGTCGAAATACCCATTTTAAATTAACCCTCACATTACTTTTTAAATCAGAGTGATGCCAATACACCCGACAGGAATCGAACCTGCATTAAAGGCGTCGGAGGCCTCCGTTCTATCCATTAGACTACGGGTGCATAAATATTACAAATTTGTTACATCACTCTGATTTATAATATCATAACAATATGATATTGTCTAGTAAACTTTTTTATTCCACTATTTCTGCAGATGCTGCAAAGTCAATTTTTTTGTTGATTCTGTCATATCTGTAGACAGAATCCGACAATATCTCCTGTGTCTCTAATTGTGTCATATTAACTTCTCTTACCATTTCTTCTAATTGTCTGGAATCAAAATTTCCCGAATCAGGAATCAGAATAACTTCATGAATAGAACTTGGCAGGATGTAGATATCTCGCCCGAATTGTTCTGCAAATGTTTCAAGTACCCCTTCATATAATATACAAGCAGCACCAAACAGCTTTGTACGATTGGTTAAAACATACATGGGAAGCACAGTTTCACTCTCTATTTCTTCTGTTTGTAGTATGTCATTTATCAGTTCTTCTATGTTCTGGATAGCATGCGGTAACAACCTGGTCATATTTCGTTTTGCTACCTCGTAAATATCCCAAACAGTCACACCCCACATCCTACAATGATTTTGATAAATTAAAATCGTGGCATTTCCAAACGCATCACCTGCCACTATACAGTAAAATACAATTGCCATGTCAAGAAACGTTATGTGCGGTATTTCTTTTAAAAGCTGTTCATTTTTCTTATAATTAACAAGTTTATATGCAATTTTACCCTGTACATTTTGATAATCTGTAAAAAAGTCCACATCAAATTTGCCCTCAAACTGCTTTTCTTCATACAGCTTAATAATCTCATATACAATCGCACTGACAGGTTTCCCCTTTTGATACTCTTGAAAATAGTCGTTTAAATAAATTGTTGGGGAAATATTTTGTCCCTTCTTCATAATGATAAGTCCATCTAAAATCACATTATTATTCTTTACAATCTTCTTGATTTCTACATGGACATCCTCGCCACTAAATTCCTCTACCCCCTGCATCACTTTATGAATAAATCGATTTAACTCCATTCTTTTCCTCTCTTTCTGTAAAATATAACAATGCGAACCACTGTACAAGCATCTCTGTCTGTCTTATGCCGTCCGCAAAAAAAAGACAATAGAAGAAATCTCCTATTGTCTTAAAGCTCTGATAAATAAATATATCATTATACTCTTGATAAATATTCGCCTGTTCTTGTATCAATTTTGATTACATCATGCTGTTCTACAAATAATGGTACGTAAACAGTTGCTCCTGTTTCTACAACAGCTGGTTTTGTTGCTCCTGTTGCTGTATCACCTTTGAAGCCTGGTTCTGTTTCTGTAATCTCAAGTTCTACGAATAATGGTGGTTCCACTGCAAATACGCTACCATTGTGGGAGCATACTTTACACATTTCATTTTCTTTTACGAATTTTAATGCATCGCCAATAGAGTCCTGATTTAAAGCAATCTGCTCATAGCTTTCTACATCCATGAAGTGGAATAAGTCACCATCTGAGTATAAGTACTGCATATCTTTTCTATCAATACGTGCTTGTGGACATTTTTCAGTTGGTCTGAATGTTTTCTCAACAACACCACCACTCTTGATATTTTTCAGTTTGGTTCTAACAAATGCTGCTCCTTTACCAGGTTTTACATGCTGGAACTCAATAATCTGAAAAATGTTATTATCTAATTCGATAGTAATACCATTTCTGAAATCGCCTGCAGAAATCATAATTCTATTCCTCCTAAAATTTTCACGTTATTATTCTATAACAGTGTATAATAAAATATCTGTTTTTTCAACTATTTTTTTAACAGAAAATCAATTGCCTGCAAATATCCATCCAGTCCCTGCCCATAAATCTGCTTATCACACACTTCGGCAGTGACAGATATCTTACGGAATTCTTCCCTCTTTGTAATATCAGAAATGTGAATCTCTACTTTGGGAAGTGCAATACTTGCCAAAGCATCTCTGATTGCATAACTATAATGCGTATATGCACCTGGGTTAATTACAATCCCTTCCGTTCCATCACTGTATGCATCCTGGATTCTATCTATAATCGCTCCTTCATGATTACTTTGAAACACCTCAATACGACAGTCTTCCTGTTCTCCCTTTTGAGCAATCATATTCAACAGATAGTTATAATCCTGTGTCCCGTATACACTTTTTTCACGGATTCCAAGAAAATTCAGGTTGGGTCCATTAATTACAAGAATATTCATCTTCGCTTACACCTCCGTTATAATTTCATCTATTATTACATCAAAACTTTTGCCGTCCACATCAATGATCACATCTGCTACTTTTTCATAGATTGCAGCGCGCTTCTGCATCAGTTCCTCTATCTTCTGTTTTGGATTATCTCCCTGTAGCAATGGTCTTGTCGTATCATTTTTCAGTCTTTCATAAATCGTATCTGACGTTGCCCGAAGATAGACAACCTTTCCCAGTTCATGCAATAGCGCATGATTTCTTTCTTGTATTGGTAATCCGCCACCAACAGAAATAATCTGTTTTTCTGTATTATGTATCATTTTTTGCAAATAAGACGTTTCCATCTCACGAAAAGCAGCTTCTCCGGATTCTGCAAAAATATCTGATATACTCTTTCCCTGCTCTCGTTCGATCTGCTTGTCCGTATCAACCATAGTTCTTTTTATTTTATAGGACAGCTTAATTCCTACGGTTGTTTTTCCACAGCCCATAAAACCAATTAAAATAATATTATTCATCAATTCCCAACGCTCTTTTCATTTGTTCATAAATCTGCATCGCTTCTTCTTCTGAAACAGTTGTCTGATTCCATAATTCATAGGCATCCACACCCTGGTATAATAACATTTTTAGTCCGTGATATGCCTTGCCCCCTGCCTGCTCCACAAGAGTCATAAACTTTGTCTTTGCCGGTTTATAAATTAAATCATATCCTGTATGAATCAATTGGTAAAACTCTGCATCTTCTATCACCACTGCATCTACATCTGGATACAATCCTACAGAAGTTCCCTGAATTGCAAGATATTTTCCCTGTGGAATTTTCTTGTAATCAGACAATGCCATTGGAACAATACACGCTCTGCCGACCGCAGAATTCACTTCTTGTGCCACCTGCTTTGCTTTTTCTACGCTACGATTTAACATATAGACCTGTTTTGCCTGATAATGTGCACACATAAATGCAACCGCTCTTGCCGCACCACCAGCACCCAGCAGAATAATCCCTGCATCTTCTATTTTGATATGTTCACTCATCATTGCACGGTATAGGCCTGTCATATCTGTGTTATAGCCTTTGTAACCATCTTCAGTCCGTACTAGCGTGTTCACCGCTCCAATATTGGCAGCAAGTCTGTCAACCTCTTGTAAAAACGGAATCACTGCACTTTTATGTGGTACTGTCACATTCATACCAAGAATATTCAGTTCATATGCTCCATAAACTGCATGCTCCACGCCAGCTTCTTCTACACGGAATGGTACATATACCAGATTATGATTTTTCATCTGTGCTAACGTATTATGTATCATGGGCGACAACGTATGCTCTACCGGATTTCCAATAAGTCCGCAAGTTCGCGTTTTGCCATCTATATTCTGCATCATATTCACTCTTTTCTCATATTTTAAACTGTATTATGTACAGACACTTCTTACTTGGCCTGTTTACGGCATTGTCTCTTATAAAAAAACAATACAATCTTTTCAAAAAATCGCTTAATTACAATCTGTATCTCTTCTTTTGGATGAATCGGTTTGACGAGAATGGAATAAATTCCAGCTCTCTTAGCACCCCACACATCCGTAAAAAGCTGGTCACCAACAAACAATGTATTTTGCTGATTGGTTCCCATATCCTGCATTGCTTTGTTATAATTTTTAGTGGATGGTTTGTTTGCCTTATAGATATAATTTGTTCCAACCTGCTCGGCAAAAGATTTCACACGTGGTTCTTTGTTATTAGAAAGCACCATTGTCTGATATCCAATTGTACGCAGTTTCTGAAACAAGGCAATACTTCTTGCATCCGCCGGAGCGCCATGCGGTACAAGCGTGTTATCAATGTCAAATATCACTGCCCGATATCCCTTCTGATAAAATGCTTCAAAATCAATATCATAGGTCGCATCATAACAGGCACTTGGATAAAATGTCTGAAACATAATCCGTTCATCCTCCACTACATATTTATTCAAATCCAAAATAGAACCAGCGAAAATTGTCTTTCGCTTATCCTGCTTATTATAACAAAACACCTTGCGACTACACAAGGTGTTTCTACTGACTTTTGTACTTATTTTAAGACTTTCTTTAATTCATCCATAAACGTGTTAATATCTTTAAATTCACGGTATACAGATGCAAATCTTACATACGCAACCGCTTCTAAATCTTTTAACTTATTCATAACAAGTTCACCAATTACCTGGCTAGGAATTTCCTTATCTTCCATGCTAAAAATGGCTGTTTCCACTTCATCCACTAACTGGTTAATCTGATGTGCGCTAATTGGTCTCTTATGACATGCACGAAGAACACCTGCCTCAATTTTGGCACGGTCGTATGTCTCGCGATTATTATCCTTCTTAATAATAATTAAAGGAATGGTTTCTACCTTCTCATACGTTGTGAAACGTTTGTCGCATTCATCGCATACACGGCGTCTTCTAATAGAATTGTTTTCCTCCGCCGGTCTAGAGTCAATTACTCTCGTATTTTCATGACCACAAAAAGGACATTTCATATGTTTTCCCCCTACTATAGATACCACATCTATTATATTTTATTCTATTTAACCATTATATGTCATTAATTCTGTTATGTCAACTGGTTTATGGTAACCGCAGATGCAGACCATATTACCGATTTGCACAAATATCCACAATAATAATATCATCCCCAATTTTTTGTATTTCTTTAAAAGAAATGACAAACTCCTTATCACTTCCAAAGAAATCACACCACTTTGCTTTTTCTGGTACAATAATTTTATGAATACAACCTGTGCATGGGTCAAACTCCAAATCTGCCACTCTTCCCAGACGCTGACAGTCTCGAAGATTGATAACCTCTTTACATTTCAATTCTGAAAAACGCATCAAAAAAACTCCAAATAGTCTTTTTACAAACTATTCGGAGTTTTTGTTTCCTATGCGTTTATTTTATATTTTGTAATGATTTATAAAGCTGAATTATTTGTAAGTAATTTCATTTTGGAGTGTAATTTTTTCTGTTAACATAATATTATCAGATGCATCACCTACACCAAGAACATAAACACCACTTTCTGCAACAAAACAAGCTCTGTTTTCATCATAGTATCCAAAACTTTCTTCTGTCAATGTCAGTGTCACTTCCTTACTCTCACCAGGCTGTAAAAATACTTTAGTAAATGCTTTTAGTTCTTTTTTAGGACGTTTTACACTGCATTCCTCATCAGATACATAAAGCTGTACTATCTCAGCACCGGCCATGTGACCGACATTTTCTACGGTTACTTTCACAGTATGAGAAGCACCTTCGTCTGCAATCACACGCATATCTTTCATTGCAAATGTCGTATATGATTTACCATGTCCAAAAGCAAACAGTGGTTTTACATTATACGTATCAAAATAGCGATATCCTACAAAAATATCTTCTCCGTAATTTACAAAATCATCCCCTGGGAAATTACCAAGTACATGCGCTGGTGACTCTTCCAATATGCGTGGGAATGTTTCTGGAAGTTTACCGGATGGATTCACATCCCCAAACAATACTCTTGCAAGCGCAGTACCACCTTCCATGCCTGCATAAGACATATGAAGAAGTGTTGCTGCTTTGTCCACCCATGCACTCATGTCAACAGGAGAACCTGTCATCATAACAATCACCATATCTTCTCTGACTTCTAATAATCTGTTAATCAGTTCATCCTGCGCATATGGAAGCTTCATACTTTCATTATCTTTACCTTCTGTATCATAATCATGGTTCAATCCGCCAACAAAAATAACAACATCTGCTTCTTTTGCTGCCTCTACTGCACGCTGTGCCAGTTCTTCATCAAACTGTGCAGCCTTAGACTGTGGTGTATCTGCCCCTTCTTCCAGACTTGTTGCCTGCCAGCTTTCTTCTGTATGATTATCCGGGTCCCAGATTCTTCCTTTTGTACGTGCATTATATCCCTGCTCATATGTCACTCTGATATTGCCCCCTGCCTGCATGGTAATACCGAGAAGTGGGGTAATCTCATATAATGCTTTAATCTCTGCACTTCCACCACCATTGGAATGTGCTCTTTCTGCATTATCTCCAATCACAAGAATGTGCATACCATCTTTGCGTGCCAATGGAAGCTGGTTTTGTTCATTTTTCAGAAGCACAACAGACTCGTCTGCAACCTTTAAAAGCTTTTCTCTATCTGCAATATCGTTATACATACCGCGATTACGCTCGCCATCTAACATATGCAGTTCATTCATCACATATAAAATGTGACGTACCTTCTCATCAATTGCGCTTTCTGGTACCTCTCCATTTAACACTGCCTGCTTTAATGGCTCTGCCATAAAGTACTCATCAAAATTGTCTGTTACGCTCATCTCAATATCAATACTTGTCTCAGCTGCTTCTTTTGTATCATGTACAGCACCCCAGTCCGAAATAACGATACCTTCAAAGCCCCATTCTTTTCTTAAAATCTCATCTAACAAATATGGACTCTGACAACAATATCTTC
Organism: Lachnospiraceae bacterium; assembly: GCA_017472325.1. Lineage (GTDB taxonomy): Bacteria > Bacillota > Clostridia > Lachnospirales > Lachnospiraceae > RGIG4733. The sequence goes on along the minus strand of JAFUQM010000017.1, from coordinate 1,856 downwards.
CTTTATATTTGTTATAAGCACCCATAACCGCTTTTGCCTTTGCTTTTGTTACTGCCGCTTTAAATGCAGGCAGATAAATTTCGCGAAGTGCTCTTTCACTTGCTTCTACTTCGACATCTATACGTCTTGTTTCTTGATTATTTAAAGCATAATGTTTCACACAGGAAGAAACATCATTTTCCTCAATTCCCTGAATAAGAGGTACAACAAGTTCTGATGCCAGATGCGGGTCTTCCCCCATATATTCAAAATTTCTTCCACAAAGTGGTGAACGATGAATATTAATGCCTGGTGCAAGTATCATGTCCTTGCCACGACCTCTCGCTTCTTTGCCAAGCACTTTTCCTGTTTCATACGCCAATTCTGTATTCCATGTTGCTGCCAAAGCAGTATTGCTTGGCAAATAAGACGTATAATCAAAAGAAAAACCTATCGGAAACCATTTGGTACTTTGGTATTCCTGTCTGCATCCCATCGGTCCATCTGACGTCTTCAGTGGTGGGATATGTAGTCTCTCTACTCCTTTTGTCTCAAACAGAGTGTTCCCATGAATCATTCCAATTTTTTCATCCAATGTCAACTCTTTCAGTAAGGTTTCTAATGCCTGTTTTTCCATAAGTTATTTTCTCCTTCTCTTACAGTAAACTGCTTCTCCTTCTATATTACATATTTGCTTTTTGCGTGTAAATATCTTTTTCATTTTACTGACAAATATTTGAATATTTTCTCCTTTAAATGCGCATGATTTTATAAAAAGAAATCAGGAGGCGTTTACTATGATACAGGGCAAAGTTGAAATATGTGGTGTTAACACCGCAAAGTTACCGCTTTTAAAACAAGCAGAAAAAGATCTTCTTTTTGCTAAAATAGAAGAAGGGGATTTAGCCGCAAGAGAAAAATATATCGAAGGTAATCTACGTCTCGTTTTAAGTGTCATCAAACGCTTTTCCTCCAGCAACGAAAATGTAGATGATTTATTTCAAATTGGCTGTATCGGACTCATTAAAGCAATCGATAACTTTGACTCTTCACTCAATGTCAAGTTTTCCACGTATGCAGTGCCTATGATTATTGGCGAAATCAGAAGATTCCTACGTGACAACAACAGTATCCGTGTCAGTCGTTCCTTAAAGGACACTGCATATAAAGCAATCTATGCCAAAGAAAAACTAACAAGACAAAATTCCAAAGAACCTACCTTAAATGAAATTGCCTCTGAAATTGGTATCAGTAAGGAAGATATTGCTTATGCCCTTGATGCCATCCAAAATCCTATGAGTTTGCATGAACCTATTTACACTGATGGTGGTGACACACTATACGTTATGGATCAGATTTGTGATAAAAAAAACAAAGAAGAAATCTGGGTAGAACATCTCTCGCTTAGTGATGCCATGAAGCGTTTAAGCAACAGGGAGCATGAAATTATTACACTTCGATTTTTTGAAGGAAAAACACAAATGGAAGTCGCAGACATGATCGGCATCTCCCAGGCACAGGTATCCCGCCTTGAAAAAAATGCCTTACGCGTTATGCGGACATATCTCTCTGCATAACTAAACGTCACTGTACTTCATAAACGAGAGGTTACTGCATAATAAAAGTGCGCACGCTCTTATTGTATGATACTACTTTCTTATCGGCTGCCATAGGCATGTGCATCTTTGCTTTCATTTTGCATAGAGTACTCATTTCAGGAAAATGTTAGTATTTCTTAGCACCTGCTTTTGATTGTATGCAACCGTCGAAGCACTGTTTGAGTATTACAGAAAATAGCAGCATATGTATGGCGCTCCGATAACCTGTATTTGGCGTTTTCTAAATGAAGCATTCGACATCTTTGATTGTTCTGCCCT
>JAFUQM010000016.1 GCA_017472325.1 Lachnospiraceae bacterium | reverse complement strand
TAACAGTATTTAGAGGTACATTTATGAACGTTGTTGCGCATAATCTGGTTGCAATGAATGCACAGAGACAGTTTGGAATCAACTTAAAAGGGAAAGCAAAATCAACGGAAAAGCTATCTTCGGGATATCGAATTAATCGGGCGGCGGATGACGCTGCAGGTTTATCTATTTCTGAGAAAATGCGCAGACAGATACGTGGATTGTCTAAGGGTGTGGAAAATGCACAGGATGGCGTTTCACTTTGCCAGGTAGCAGATGGTGCTTTGGCTGAAGTGTGTGATATGTTACACCGCATTACAGAACTTTCTGTCAAATCTGCAAATGGAACTAATACAGAATTAGATAGAGAATATATACAGGAAGAAATTAGTGAAATTTTAAAAGAAATTGATCGAATTAGTGATGCAACAGAATTTAATGGTATGAAGATTTTTTCAAATCAATCTGAGCAAACTGTAAAAAGAGAAGTAGAACAGATTGTATCTCCTGCTGACGCAGCAGCGGCATTGCTAGGAGGCACTTATGAAACGCGTACCACTTCTTATACAACTGCGGAAGGCGTAGTTCTATCTGCTGATACATACAATGAGATTATGGCAACCATGAGTAACTATGTAATCGGAAAAGATGTTTACGATAAGTTGGAAAACGGAACCTATGATTATGATGGTACAGGTGGTGCTAATACGAATGAAATGCAGGAAATGGCAATTCAGGTATTTGAAAATAGCAAATATATTACATCGGATATTAGCGATAAAAGTGCCTATAAAGCAGCGATAGATCAGGGGATTTCAAATTTGGAGCAGTTTTCACAAGCTACAGTGAATACCTCAGCTGTGGATACTGATTTAACTGCAGAGAAATACGCCAATAATGCATCGTTGGCAATTCAATCTCATTGGTCTACGTCTGGAGGAAAGATGATGCAGGGGGCATCTGGCATTTTGGTATGGAGAGCACGCAATAATGGAAATGTACAGGGCAGTGATGTTGCTATCATACGTAAGGCATCCGAATTATTAAATGATTTGGCGCAGGGAAGTGGTGACACACAGTTATCCAAACTTATGACAAATAGTCCAACGCAGGCTGTATTACCAAATCCGGGTACAAGTGACCATTTATATAGTATTTCAGGGGATATTGGACTGGATAAAGTGTATGAAGTATATAATTATCTATCCCAGCCGCAAGAGGATGCACAGACAGAGTCAAAGAAGGTGTGGATTCATTCTGGCTGTGAAGCAGGGGATGGTATCTATGTTGAACTAGACGAAATGAGTAATGCGTCACTAGGTACAGAAGGATTAGATGTATCTACCGTTGAAGGCGCAAGTAATGCTCTAAATGCAACGAAAGATGCAATTAAAAAAGTCAACACAGCAAGAAGTAAGATTGGTGCACAGCAGAACCGATTAGAGCATACAATTGCAAATGAAGAAAATATTGTAGAGAATACGACCGCAGCAGAATCCAGAATTCGTGATACAAATATGGCAGGAGAAATGGTTAAATATTCTAATTTTAGTATTTTAGAACAAGCGGGACATGCGATGATGGCACAAGCTAATCAAAGCAATCAAGGAGTTCTTAGTTTGTTAGGATAATTTCAGCGTGTTGTAAGTAATTAATATATAGAAACAGGAGTCGCTACACGAAATTGATGTGTAACGGCTCCTGTTTGTTTTTACAGTTCACCAGCTTTATATTTTGCAACTAAAGTCTGAATCTTTTCACTTGGATTGAGTAAATCACTAATAGAAGTGTCGTGATTTAAAGTGTCAATGATATAGGCAATGTATTTGCTCATGTCACAATCAATATACCAGTCACGGCTTAAAAGTTCTGGTGTCTGGTAGATTAAGTTTGTTGTCAGAACTTTATCAATAATACCATCGTTATATGCTTTGTCAAATTTTTCAAGACCATTTGTAAAAAGACCAAATGTAGTGCAGATAAAAATTCTGTTTGCTTTACGTTCTTTTAATGCAGCTGCAACTTCTAATACACTTTCACCGGATGAAATCATATCATCAATGATAATCATATCTTTTCCTTCTACACTAGTGCCGAGGAATTCATGTGCAACGATTGGATTGCGTCCGTTTACAATTTTTGTATAGTCACGTCTCTTGTAGAACATACCCATATCAAGACCTAATACGTTGGCAATATAGATTGCACGGCTCATACCACCTTCATCAGGGCTGATTACCATCATGTTGGAAGAATCAATTTTTAAATCATCCATGCTGGTTAAAAGTCCTTTGATAAACTGGTATGCTGGCTGCACAGTTTCAAATCCGTGAAGTGGAATTGCGTTCTGTACACGTGGGTCATGTGCATCAAATGTAATAATGTTATCAACCCCCATATTAACCAGTTCCTGTAAAGCAAGTGCGCAGTCAAGAGATTCTCTTGCTGTTCTCTTGTGCTGTCTGCTTTCATATAAGAATGGCATGATGACAGTAATTCTTCTTGCTTTACCGCCAACAGCAGCAATAATACGTTTCAAATCCTGATAATGATCGTCTGGAGACATATGATTTTCGTGTCCAGATAAAGAATATGTCAGACTGTAATTGGCAACGTCAACAAGAATGTATAAGTCATTACCTCTGACAGATTCCAAAATAACACCTTTGGCTTCACCTGAACCAAATCTTGGTACTTTGGTGTCTAAGATATAAGAATCTCTTCGATATCCAGCAAATGCCAGTGCATCTTCGTGTTCGTGTTCCCTTTCTGTTCTCCACTCTACCAGATAATTATTTACTTTGTCCCCGAGAGCTTTACAGCTTTCAAGTGGAATAATACCTAAGGAACCAAATGGTATTGTTTCTAAATTTCTAGCGTCATGACGAGTTGACATGAAAAAGTCCTCACTTTCTATTCATTGTTCTCTTTTTGTACATACGTATATCTTGTCCAGAAAACTTACATAATTCATAATTGCTTGTAATTCTGGAAAAAATCCTGTCAGCATAGCGGTTTCCTAAATCTTCCAATGATAAATTCGTAGAAATCAAAGTAGATTTCTTCCGCAGATGACGCTCATTCATACAGGAAAAGAGCTGTGATGAAGTAAAACTTGTTGTCAGTTCTGTTCCTAAATCATCAATGATAAGCAAATCACAGTGATAGAGGTCATCATAAAGGGAAGCAAGTTCCTCTTTTGCCTTATAATCAAAAGTATTCCTTGATAACAAATCAAAAAGACCGATTGCACTAAAGTAAAGCACAGAGTTCCCTTTTTGAATGAGTTCTTTGGCAATACAATTCGACAGGAAGGATTTGCCTGTACCCACTGTACCATAAAAAAATAAATTGTGGTAGTCAGAATTAAAATTTTTTATAAAATTCTGGGCTGTTTGCACTGTTGCACGAAAGTTTACCAAGTCTTTTCCTGTGTAATATTCATAGGAAAGCGTCTGAAAATTTTCTTGCTGCAATACTTCCTGAATGTTGGACTGCTCGTATAAGATATTAATGATTTCCTGTTTAAAGCAACGGCATTTACCTTCTGAGGTATAGCCGGTATCTTTGCAATATGGACAGGAATATACAGCTTCCAGATAATCAGCAGGATATCCATGTGATGTTAAAAGTGCTTCTTTGCGCTTTGTTAATTCTGCAAGATGAACTTTTAATTCAGCCAGTGCAGAGTCATCACCAAGCAAAAGTTTTTTGCCATATTCTACGGAAGTAGAAGCGACCAGATGCTCAAGCTGTTCGTATTCTGGTATTTTGCTATGAATTTCCTTACTGCGTTCATCTAAACGATAGCGGTTATCATTTTGTTTTAGTTCATATTTACGAATGATAGAATCATATTGTGAATTTGTTAAAGGCACGAAGGCTCCCTCCTATTTTTGAAGTAGTTCCCGTTCAAGTGCATCATAATCATATGTATTACGCATAAACTGGTTGAATGTATTGCCAGAGGAAGTTTTGCCAATAGAAGCCTTCGGTTTATCGTGCTTCTTGGAAAAGGCAGCAGCCTGTTTTGGTGTAGTAACTTTGGCCTCTGCCCAGTTAATAGCGACTTTTTCTATATAAGGAAAGCTTTTCTGACCTTTGCCGACACAATATTGTACAAGGTAATCTATTAAGTCAGCGGAGAAACCAAGTACATCATAAATAAAGAGTACTGTGCGGATTTCATTAGCGCTCAGTGGTTTACCGATATATTGTTCTACAATGAACAGAAGCTGTCCGGATTCTTCATTATTTTTAAATTTCTTTAACTGCTCTGCAGAATAAGATGGTTTTTCAAAAGCAGCCTGTGTTACAGGAGCAGACGGTGCTTTTGGCATAAGAGTTACGGCAGAAGTAATGGGAACAATTTCTGCTTCCGCATTAGCCGCTGGTTTTTTGCACATTTCCTGTAAATGAATGCCAACCAGTGTTTTGGATTCATCATAGTCTAATGACAGGAGATTTTGTTTCTCCCAATATTTCAAAGCGCGTAGAACGTCTTTCTCTGTATGATTGAACTTGTCCGCAATATCAGAAATACTTGTAGACATATTAGCGCTCATCAGACGGATCAAATAAAGATACACTTTCAGCTGTGCATCATTAGCATCCTTCATATATTCATCAATAAAGCAATTGGATATTACCGTAGAATCGGCATAGTTATCCTGATAAATTTTCAGTCGGCTCATCTCTCTCACCTATTTTCATAATCTCCATAATCTTTCAAAGCAAGAGAAAGTATAACACATTCATTTACAAAATGGAACTGTTATTTTTGCCAAAAAACCTTGAAAATACGGGCGTTGCGGGGATTGTGGAAGATGTGGATAATGTGGATAAAAATGATTCATAAGAAGGGGACAGCCTCTCATATAATATAGTAAAGCCCTTGAAAATGAAGGACTTGAAAATTTTAAAACCAAAAGTTTCCAGGCATAAAAATATCCACATAGAGAAGAGTCTTTTTTAGACATTTTCTATGTGGATAATGTGGACAAATTAATTTCCAAGTAAACTTTCGCCGATTTTTACAACATCTCCGGCACCCATAGTTATCAACAAGTCATCGTTGATACAATTTTCTAATAAAAAATTTTCAATTTCATCAAAAGATGGGAAATAATAGCATTCTGCTCCGAGTTTTTTCATCTCTTCCAATAATGTTTGTGAGCTGATACCAAGGGTATCTTTTTCTCTGGCAGCATAGATGTCAGCCAGAACAATCTTATCAGCCTTAGAGAGTGCTTTGGCAAAATCAGTCAGAAATGCTTTTGTTCTTGTATACGTATGTGGTTGGAATACGCACCAAAGTCGATTGTGTGGATAATTGGCAGCAGCATTTAAGGTTGCTTCAATTTCTGTAGGATGGTGCGCGTAATCATCGATAATAGTAACGCCACCCACTTTTCCTTTGTATTCAAAGCGTCTGTCAGTACCTGTGAATGTCAGAAGAGCCTGCATAGTCGTTTCTTCTGGTATAGATAACAAATCTGCAAGGGCAATCACTGCCAAAGCATTGGATACATTATGTTCTCCTGTGACACCAAGAGAATAGGTTGCAGTTTTGCCGCCCTTTCTTGTCAGGGTAAAGGAACCCCTGGCATGTGTATCATACGTAATATTGGATGCGGAATAATCAAATGTATCATCCAAACCATAGGTAATAACACGACATTTTAAATCTTTGGTGATTTCTTCATAGTTATCAATACTACCATTAATAATTAAAGTTCCGTCTTCAGGAAGTAATTGAGCAAATTTGTGGAAGGAATCACGTATTTCGTGAATATCGTGAAAGAAATCCATATGGTCTTCTTCTATATTTAATATAATGCTGATTTTAGGGAAAAAACTTAAAAAGCTGTTTGTGTATTCGCATGCTTCTGTTACAAAATAATCGGAGTTCCCTACGCGGATATTTCCTTGAATGGATTTTAAAATACCGCCAATAGAAAGAGTAGGGTCAGTATCTCCTGCCAGCAAAACGTCTGCAATCATGGAAGTTGTTGTAGTTTTACCATGTGTACCACTGACTGCAATAGGAAGTTTATAATTTTTCATAATCTGTCCTAATAGCTGGGCGCGTGTCATGGTCGGGATTTCCTTTTCCCTTGCTGCTGCAAGTTCTGGGTTATCCTCTTTGATAGCTGCTGTGTATACAACAAGCTCAGTGTCATCAGTAATATTGGAAGCACTTTGTCCGTAATATACAATAGCACCTCGTTCTTCTAATATAGAAGTAAGGTTGGAACGCGCTCTATCAGAGCCGCTGATTGTGAAATCCTCATTGAGAAGAATTTCTGCAAGTCCGCTCATACTGATACCGCCGATTCCTATAAAATGTATGTGCATTTTATGGTCAAAATTAATTTGATACATGTTAATCCCCCATCTGCAAAAAAATGAAATAGCGTTCTATAAACGCAAGAATCTATTCTATTATAAGTATTATACGCACATATCAAGAAAAAACCAATAGAAAAATAGATAGACAGGCAAATTTTAGGAGAATAATTGTTAAAATTATACATAAGAAATAAAAAAAGAGCCAAATCTTTTGTAAAAAACATTCACTTTCATAAAGATTTATGATATACTACAGAATATATAAAATGTCCACAGCAAAAGAACTGGGCAGAATGCTGAGCAAGGTGCTAAATATAATGTGTATGAGGTGATGACATGATTAGAAAAGAAATGATAGCAATGTTGTTGGCAGGCGGACAGGGAAGTCGTTTAGGGGTACTTACTTCCAAAGTAGCAAAGCCTGCAGTTGCATTCGGTGGTAAATACAGAATCATAGATTTCCCATTGAGCAATTGTATTAATTCAGGTGTCGACACGGTAGGTGTATTGACACAGTATCAGCCACTTAGACTGAACACACATATCGGAATTGGTATTCCGTGGGATTTGGATAGAAACATTGGTGGTGTAACAGTTCTTCCGCCATATGAAAAAATTGAAAATAGTTCATGGTATCGTGGAACAGCAGATGCGATTTACCAGAATATTGATTATATGGATAGCTTTAATCCAGAATATATTCTGATTTTGTCTGGTGACCACATTTACAAAATGGATTATGAAGTAATGTTAGACTTCCATAAACAGAATGGCGCAGAAGTTACACTTGCTGCTATGCCAGTACCATTGGAAGAAGCAAAACGTTTTGGTATTTTGATTACAGACGAAAACCGTAAAATCGTAGATTTTGAAGAAAAGCCAGAGAATCCAAGAAGTAATCTTGCTTCCATGGGTATTTACATATTCAACTGGAAGACATTAAAAGAGGCACTTCTTGCTAAGGCAGATCAGCCAGGACTTGACTTTGGTAAACATATTATTCCTTATTGTCATCAGAAAGAAGCACCACTGTATGCATATGAATACAATGGATACTGGAAAGATGTAGGAACTCTGCATTCTTACTGGGAAGCTAATATGGAATTGATTGATTTGGTACCAGACTTTAATTTATATGAGGAATATTGGAAGATTTATACTAGAAGTCAGATTATACAGCCACAGTATCTTGGCCCAGACAGTGTTGTAGAGAAGAGCATTATAGGTGAAGGTACCACAATTCTCGGTCAGGTATATAATTCTGTTATAGGTTGTGGTGTTACAATTGGAGAAGGAACAGTTGTCCGGGATTCCATTATTATGAATGAGACAACTATCGGTAAGGGTTGTGAGATTTATAAAGGTATCCTTGCAGAGAATGTAAATATTGAAGATGAGGTTAAGCTCGGCATCGGTGATGAAGTTGAGAATGAAACAGACCCCCATATTTATAATCATGGTCTTGTTACAATCGGTGAAAAGAGTGTTGTTCCTAAGGGTACTGTAGTAGGAAAGAACTCTGTAATCTTTGGTGTAACAACAGCAGCAGATTATGATAATGGCAATCTTGCCAGCGGAAAAACATTAATTAAGGCAGGTGGCGAAGCATGAGAGCAATAGGAATTATCTTAGCAGGTGGAAATAATTACAGAATGAAGGAATTATCACAGCGACGTGCAGTAGCTGCAATGCCAATCGCAGGAAGTTACAGAAGTATTGACTTTGCACTGAGCAATATGTCCAATTCTCATATTCAGAAGGTTGCGGTATTTACACAGTACAATGCAAGAAGTCTGAATGAGCATTTAAGCTCATCTAAGTGGTGGGATTTCGGACGTAAACAGGGTGGATTATTTGTATTCACACCTATCGTAACAATGGAAAGCAGCACATGGTATCGCGGTACAGCAGACGCCATTTACCAGAATCTGGAATTTTTGAAAAATAGTCATGAACCATATGTTGTAATTGCTTCTGGTGATGCTGTTTACAAGATGGATTACAATAAAGTATTAGAATATCACATTGAGAAAAAAGCAGATATTACGGTTGTATGCAAAGAAATCGGTGCTGAATCCGAGGTAACAAGATTTGGTACACTTCGTATGAATGAAGAAAGCCGTATTGAAGAATTTGAAGAGAAACCAATCGTGGCAAAATCCAATACAGTTTCTTGTGGTATCTACGTTATTAGACGCCGCCAGTTAATTGAACTGATTGAGAAATGTGCAGAAGAAGGCAGATTTGATTTTGTTAAAGATGTTTTAATCCGCTTCAAAGATATAAAGAGAATTTATGGATATAAGATTAAAGATTACTGGAGAAACATTGCATCTGTAGAAGATTACTTTGCTACAAATATGGATTTCTTAAAACCAGCTATCAGAGAATACTTCTTTAAAGAATATCCAAGCATTTATTCAAAGGCAGATGATTTACCACCAGCAAAATACAATGCAGGTTCTCATGTGAAAAACAGTCTTGTTTCCAGCGGAAGTATTGTAAATGGTACAGTAGAAGATTCTGTTATCTTTAGAAATACTTTTATTGGCAACAACTGCTACATTAAGAATTCTATTATTTTAAATGATGTATATATCGGTGACAATACTCGTATTGAGAATTGTATTGTAGAAAGTGGCGATACAATCCGTGCGAATTCACAGCACATTGGGGAAGGTGCTATTAAAATTGTTATCGAGAAAAACGACAGATATATTATTTAATAGAATCTAAGTTACAAAAGAAATCTAGCTGTTAGTAACAAAAGGGGAATACAATATGAATATTACAGATGTACGTATACGTAAATTGACAAAAGAAGGCAAGATAAAGGCTGTTGCATCAATTACTTTGGAAGATGAATTTGTAGTACATGATATTAAAGTAATTGATGGAGAAAAAGGGTTATTTATTGCTATGCCAAGTAAAAAATCAAGTGATGGAGAATATAGAGATATTGCTCATCCAATTAATTCCGATACAAGAACGCATCTACAGCAGACCATTATAGAAGCATATAAAAAAGCAATGGAAGAATTAGATGCAGAAGAAGAATAAATAAGGGTATACGTAAAGGAGCTGTTCCAAAGTGAACAGCTCCTTTTTCGCGGTCCAATAAGACGGCTCGTGAAACGTGCCGGCGTTTGGTTGTATGAACGAAGGTATTTGGCGTTATAGTTTGCGTGAATTTAATTTTATGGTATGATATCAGTATGACTGTCCTGCGGATTGGGACATAATGTATAGTAATGAAAGATAGGGATTGAAAGTATGTATATTATAGTAGGATTAGGTAATCCAGGAAAACAGTATGAAAATACAAGGCATAATATTGGGTTTATGACAATAGATAGTATAGCAGAGAAACATCAGATTCCAGTGATAGAAATTAAGCATAAAGCACAGATAGGAAAAGGTTATATTGGTGGAGAGAAGGTCATTCTGGCAAAACCATTGACGTTTATGAATCTAAGTGGAGAAAGTGTACGTGCTTTGACGGATTATTATAAAGTAGATACAGATACGAATCTGATTGTGATTTATGATGATATCAGTATGGACGTTGGGCAGTTACGCATCCGTAAAAAAGGAAGTGCAGGCGGACATAATGGCATTAAGAGTATTATTGCCCATCTTAATAGCGATGTTTTTCAACGTATTAAAATGGGTGTAGGAGATAAGAAACCAGGATATGATTTGGCGGATTATGTATTGGGACATTTTGATAAATCAGAGCGTGATACAATCAATCAAAGTATTCAGGATGCGGTAGCCGCAGTGGAAACTATAATGTCAGAAGGTGCCGATGCAGCAATGAACCGGTACAATAAAAAGGCAGAGAAGAAATCGTAATGGGATGTAAAGCATGAGAGCATTAATTGCGCCATTGTATGAGATGGCAGAGTATGAACAGATTAAGACTAGTTTGAAAAAGGCAGATGCCAGTATTGGTCTGACAGGGTGTGTTGAGTCACAGAAACTGCATATGGTATATGGACTTAGCGATGGTTTTAAATATAAAATCATCGTTACTTATAGTGAATTAAGAGTAAAGGAGATTTACGAGGATTATCGTTTTTATGACAGGAATGTCATGATATATCCTGCAAAAGACCTTATTTTTTACCAGGCAGATATTCATAGTAATCAGTTGATGACAGAGAGAATCAAATGCTGTAGAAGAATTATTGAAGGGAAACCGCTGACCCTGATTACAACTTTTAACAGTTTTATGACACCTCAGGTACCGTTGTCTGTAATAGCGAAGAATATTATAAAAATAGATAAGAAGACAGCGGTAGATGAAACCAAAATAGCGAAACAGCTTGTGGCAATGGGGTATGAAAAGAATTATCAGGTCGAGGCACCAGGACAGTTTAGTATACGTGGCGGTATTATTGATATTTTTGATTTGACAGAGGAAAACCCATACCGAATTGAACTTTGGGGGGAAGATGTTGAATCTATTCGTAGCTTTGATATATTGAGCCAACGTTCTATTGAGAAGCTGGAATCAGTCTCTATCTACCCTGCAACAGAAATGGTACTGCAGGAAGAGGAGATTCAAAAAGGATATCATGCAATTTTACAGGAAGGAAAGGAAGTAAGCGAGAAGCTACGGAAAGAATTTAAGACAGAAGAAGCCCATAGAATCCAGACGCAGGTGAAAGAACTTGGAGAACAGTTATTAGAATACAAGAGCATGGTGAATATTGAAAGCTATGTAAAATATTTTTATGATGATACAGCATCTGTAATGGATTTTTTTCCAAAAGAAAATAGTTGTATTTTTTTAGATGAGCCTGTCAGAATCAGAGAACATGCTTCGGCTGTAGAATTGGAATTTCGTGAAAGTATGATGCACAGAGCAGAAAAGGGTTATGTGCTTCCAGGACAGATGGAGATTCTCTATTCTGTGGAAGAGACTGCTGCAAAAGTAGAGCAGTATCGGAATGTTTCCATTGCATCGATTGATATGCGTGGACCAGTCATAAAGATAAAGGATAAATATGATATCACAGCAAAATCTGTTTCATCTTATAATAATAGCTTTGAGATGCTTGTGAAAGATTTGAAGCGTTATAAGAAAAATGGCTACAGAGTTCTTCTTCTATCAGGTTCGAGAACTAGAGCAAAACGATTGGCAGAGGATTTGCGGGAATCGGAACTGACAGCATTTTATACGCAGGAGCCGGATAGGGAAGTGAAGCCGGGCGAGGTCATGACTTTTTATGGCCATGTTCAAAAAGGGTTTGAATATCCACTTTTAAAGTTTGTTGTTTTGTCCGAAACAGATATTTTTGGAACGCAGAAGAAGAAAAAGAAGAAGAAAAAAATATACGAAGGGCAGAAAATCAAAGATTTCTCTGAGTTAAAAGTTGGAGATTATGTCGTACATGAAAGTCACGGACTTGGTATTTATAAAGGAATTGAAAAGGTAGAAGTAGAAAAGGTTGTAAAGGATTACATTAAAATCGAATATCGAGATGGTGGGAATCTGTATATTCTAGCAACGGGACTTGACGTTATTCAGAAATATGCGTCTGCGGATGCAAAACAGCCTAAGCTGAATAAACTAGGTACACAGGAGTGGACGAAAACAAAAGCAAAAGTACGTGGTGCAGTTTCTGCGGTAGCCAAAGACCTTGTGGAGTTGTATGCTATCAGGCAGGCAAAAGAAGGTTTCCAGTACGGAAAAGATACAGTATGGCAAAAGGAATTTGAGGAAATGTTTCCGTTTGAGGAAACAGAAGACCAGTTAACTGCAATTGAAGCAACAAAGGCAGATATGGAAAGTAAGAAGATTATGGACCGTCTGATTTGTGGCGATGTAGGATATGGTAAAACAGAAGTTGCAATTCGTGCTGCGTTTAAAGCAGTACAGGAAGGTAAACAGGTAGTGTATTTGGTACCTACGACCATCCTGGCGCAGCAACATTATAATACATTTGTACAGCGTATGAAGGATTATCCGGTCAGAGTAGAATTGCTCTCCCGTTTCCGTACTACAACGCAGCAGAAAAAAACAATCGAAGATTTGAAAAAAGGGTTTGTTGATATTGTAATTGGGACACATCGTGTTTTATCCAAAGATGTTGAATATAAAGATTTGGGTCTGCTGATTATTGATGAGGAGCAGCGTTTTGGTGTCACACACAAAGAAAGCATTAAGAAAATGAAAGAAAATATTGATGTGTTGACACTGACAGCAACACCAATTCCAAGAACGCTGCATATGAGTCTTATCGGTATTCGTGACATGAGTGTACTGGAAGAAGCACCAAATGAACGTATGCCAATTCAGACATATGTTATGGAATATAATGAAGAACTTGTCAGAGAGGCAATCGTCAGAGAATTGTCGAGAGAAGGTCAGGTATATTATGTATATAACAGAGTGAGTAATATTTCTGATATTGCGGCAGCCATCAGTGAACTTGTGCCAGAGGCGAATGTGGCATTTGCGCATGGTCAGATGAAGGAAAGTGAATTGGAACGAATTATGTATGATTTTATCAATGGAGAAATTGATGTTCTTGTATCGACAACTATTATCGAAACAGGATTAGATATTTCCAATGTAAATACAATGATTATTCATGATTCCGATAATATGGGATTGTCTCAGCTTTATCAGCTACGAGGCAGAGTTGGGCGTTCTAACCGGACGGCATATGCTTTCTTAATGTATAAGCGTGATAAGACATTAAAAGAAATTGCGGAGAAGCGTTTGCAGGCAATCAAAGAATTTACAGAACTGGGCAGCGGTTTCAAAATTGCGATGCGTGATTTGGAAATCAGGGGTGCTGGAAATTTGCTGGGTGCCAAGCAGCATGGACACATGGAAGCAGTTGGATATGACTTATACTGTAAGATGCTAAATGAAGCTGTTAAACAACTCAAGGGTGTTGTGACAGTAGAGGACTTTAATACAGTGGTTGATTTGGATGTGGATGCGTATATTCCACCAGAATATATTGTCAATGAAATTCAAAAGTTAGATATCTATAAGAGAATTGCAGGGATTGAGACACAGTCAGAATGTGATGATATGAAGGAGGAATTGCTTGATAGATTTGGAACGATTCCTAAGTCGGTTGATAATTTGCTTCGTATCTCTATGATAAGAGTTGCGGCACATAGATTGTATATTCCAGAACTTCAAGGAAAAAATGAAGTGATTAAATTTACCTTTAAGGAAGATGCAAGATTAGATCCTGCAAAGATACCGGAACTGCTTACCAAATATCCGCAGAAACTGAAATTTTCTGCCAAAGGAATGCCAACTTTTATGTATTATTATAAAAAATTTGGTATGGTAGAAAAAGATGCAGAACAACTTCTGCAGATAACTGAACGATTATTAAAAGAAATGGAAATATTACTTGTATGACAGAAAATTTGCTGACGTACCATGAGATTGCACCAGTATATAATGCACATTCGAGGATTTTGATTTTGGGTTCATTTCCATCTGTAAAATCCAGAGAAGGAGAATTCTTTTATCATCATCCACAAAATCGCTTCTGGAAGGTTTTAGCTAAAGTATTGCAGTGTGAATTGCCGGTTACAATTGAAGAGAAGAAACATATGCTATTAGAACATCATATTGCGGTGTGGGATGTGATTGCGAGCTGTACAATTACAGGTTCCAGTGATAGCAGTATTCAGAATGTAACAGTAAATAATCTGCATCAGATTTTGGAGTGTGCCGATATCCGACAAATTTATATCAATGGCGGTAAGGCATATGCGTTATACCAAAAATATTGTAAAGAACAATTTAAAAGAGAAGCAATAAAATTACCATCTACAAGTCCTGCCAATGCAGCCTTCTCGTTAGAGCGGCTGATGGAGGAGTGGAAGATAATAACAGAAAGTTTATAGAAATCAGGGATTATTTCTTGACACTATATTCTATAATTAATAAAATGGAAGTTAGATTATTTACAAATGGAGGAAAATATAATGAACGAAATTCCATATAAAATATATCTTGAAGAACATGAGATGCCAAAGCAGTGGTATAATGTTCGCGCAGATATGAAGAAAAAACCAGCACCAATTTTAAATCCAGTAACCAAAGAACCGATTACGCTGGAAGAATTATCTGCTATTTTCTGTACAGAACTTGCGAAACAGGAATTAGATGATACAACTGCTTATTTTGATATACCAGAAGAAATTCGTAATTTTTATAAGATGTATAGACCATCACCACTGGTACGTGCATATTGTTTAGAGAAAAAACTAGGTACACCAGCACATATTTATTACAAATTTGAAGGAAATAATACATCAGGAAGTCATAAATTAAACTCTGCGATTGCACAGGCATATTATGCAAAGCAACAGGGGTTAAAAGGTGTTACAACAGAAACAGGTGCTGGTCAGTGGGGAACCGCTCTTTCTATGGCATGCTCCTATTTTGATTTGGACTGTCAGGTATATATGGTAAAATGTTCTTATGAACAGAAGCCATTCAGACGTGAAGTGATGCGTACTTATGGAGCGCAGGTAACACCATCTCCATCTATGAATACAAATGTTGGACGTAAGATTAACGAAGAATTTCCGGGAACAACAGGAAGTCTTGGGTGTGCAATTTCAGAAGCTGTAGAGGCAGCAGGCAACCAGGAAGGATATCGTTATGTACTTGGTTCAGTGCTAACACAGGTATTATTACATCAGTCAGTGATTGGTCTTGAGACAAAAGCAGCTTTAGATAAATATGGTGTCAAAGCGGATATGGTTATTGGATGTGCCGGCGGTGGTTCTAATCTGGGTGGTTTGATTTCTCCGTTTGCAGGAGAAATGTTAAGAGGTGAAGCTGAGTATGCACTGATTGCAGTTGAACCTTCATCCTGTCCAAGCTTGACAAGAGGTAAATACGCATACGATTATTGTGATACTGGTAAAGTATGTCCATTATCCAAGATGTATACGTTAGGTAGCGGCTATATACCAGCAGCAAGTCATGCAGGTGGCTTGCGTTATCATGGTATGAGTTCTGTTGTATCTGAGTTATATGATCAGGGCTTGATGAGTGCAAGAAGTGTAAAACAGACAGAAGTATTTAAGGCAGCACAGGAGTTTGCAAGAATAGAAGGTATTCTGCCAGCACCAGAAAGCAGCCATGCAATTAAAGTTGCAATTGATGAAGCTATGAAATGTAAAGAAACTGGAGAAGCAAAGAATATTGTATTTGGTCTGACAGGTACAGGATATTTTGATATGTTTGCTTACCAAAGATATAATGATGGCGAGATGAACGATTATGTTCCGACAGAGGAAGAGATTGCAAAAGCACTTGCAAAATTGCCAGAAGTAGAATAAGAAAATCCAGCATATGTACACAGGGTATTGTCTATCCGGTGCATATGCTGTTTTTTTATAAAATGGGATTTGGGAAGATTGTAACATTCCCATTTCTTCTTGGTATATTCTCTCACATTTTACAGATACTACTTTTACAGTAATTTTTGTAAAAGGAGCAATTGATTATGAAAGCAACAGGTATTGTTAGAAGAATAGATGATTTGGGGCGTATTGTAATACCCAAAGAAATCAGAAGAACACTTCGTATTAGAGAATCAGACCCATTAGAGATTTTTACTGACAGAGAGGGAGAAATCATATTAAAGAAATATTCTCCGATTGGTGAGATGACAACTTTCGCAAAGCAATATGCGGAGAGCCTTGCGCAAGTGTCAGGACACACAGCGCTCATTGCATACAGAGACCAGTTCATTGCAGCATCAGGAGGCGGC
>JAFUQM010000015.1 GCA_017472325.1 Lachnospiraceae bacterium | reverse complement strand
TCCACAGCATTTGTGTCTATTCTGTTAATGTTTATCGGCGGCTCTCCGGTCAGCACAGCCGGTGGTATCAAGACAACTACGATTGCTCTTGTATGTATCGCAACCATATCTTCCCTACGGAGCAGAGAAAATGCGGTTATAGTATATACAAATAGAATCCCCAAAAGAGTCTCACACTATTTAATCTATGATGTGCTAACTCTATTTGGGGATTATTTTTTTAGCGGCAGGCTTACAACAATCTTACATTATCAATTGTTCCTGTTTCCTTAAACACTTCCCATTCGGCAATATTCGTTGCATGGTCACCTATGCGTTCTAGATATTTTGCAATCATAAGAACATCAACACATTGGTCTATATCTTCAGATCCTAATTTCAGCTTTTCAATAACATCATATTTCACTTTATTAAAAAGTTCATCTACAATATCATCTTTATCAATAACCGCTTCTGCATTCTTACTGTCTCTTTTGATAAAAGAATCTACAGACTCTACTACCATTTCTCCTGCTGCCTGAATCATTGGCATAATATGTCCAGATATATCATAAAATTTCACATCATCATAACGAAGAGAAAGCAATGCAATATCCGCTACATGGTCACCAATTCTCTCAATATCAGTTACCACTTTAAGCACAGAAGATACAAGTCTTAAATCACTTGCTATCGGATGCTGTTTGGTAATTAAGGCAAGACATTTTGCCTCAATATTCCGTTCCATATCGTTTATATTTTTATCATCTTTGACAATCTGCTTTGTACTCATTTTATCATCATTTTCAAGGGCAGTACGGAGTCGTAAAAGAGAGTTCTCCACATATTTACTCATCTTTTCCAGACTGATACGCAAATCTGCCAGTTCTTGTTCAAATACATGTCTTGGTGTCATATTATTATCCTCTTTCTGAAACAATATTATTTTATGTATTATCCAAAACGACCTGTAATATAGTCTTCTGTCCTCTTATCCTGTGGTCTTTGGAAAATATTTGTAGTAGAATCAAACTCTACCATCTCTCCTACAAGAAAGAATGCTGTATCGTCCGATACTCTGGCTGCCTGCTGCATATTATGCGTAACCACAACAACAGTATACTTTTTCTTTAAATCTTCCATTAAATCTTCTATTTTAAGTGTCGAGATTGGATCAAGGGCAGAGGTTGGCTCATCCATTAACAAAATCTCGGGTTCTACCGCAAGTGCCCTCGCAATGCATAATCTTTGTTGCTGTCCACCAGAAAGACCAAGCGCAGATTTTTTAAGTCTGTCTTTGACCTCATCCCAAATGGCAGCACCTATTAAACTGGATTCTACGATTTCATCTAAGCGCTCCTTATTCTTAATACCATGAATTCTAGGACCATACGCAATATTGTCGTAAATACTCATGGGAAACGGATTTGGCTGTTGAAATACCATACCTACTTTTTTACGAAGAAGTGTTGGGTCCACATTCTCCGCATAAACATTTTCATTATCTATTAGGATTTCACCTTCTATATGAACACTCTCCACTAAATCATTCATTCGATTTAAACATTTTAAAAAGGTTGATTTACCACAGCCAGAAGGTCCGATAAATGCCGTCACTGCATGTTCCTTTATCTGCATATCAATATCTTTTAAAGCATGATTTGTACCATAATGCAGGTTCAGTTTATTGGTAATGATTTTTATATTTTTCATCTTGGTTTATTCCTCATATCATTTTGTATTTAAAGTGTTACAACAGGCTCGTTCAAATTTATCTAAATCATTTAACAATTTTTCTTATTCACATCAAAATGGCTTGCTAAGTATTTAGTCAACATGTTGATGCCAAATACAATAATCAACAGCACTACGGCAATACCAAATGCTTCATCATATTGCGCCTTTGACATACACAGATATAACTGGATAGTAAGTGTACCACCAGACTCAAATATTTTGTTGAAAAACCCTGCACCAGTTTTAGGCAGAAGAAATCCACTTCCTGATGTAAACAAAAGTGCGGCTGATTCTCCTACAATTCTTCCAATTGCCAGAATAACTCCCGTAATAATACCAGTCATAGAGGAGGGAAGAAGAATGGTACGAATCATATACCATTTTGTTGCACCCATACCAAGAGCACCACTTCTATAATGCTCTGGCACAGTTTTCAGTGCCTCCTGCGTATTTCGCGTAATAAGCGGAAGTGTCATAATCGTTAATGTTAATGCGCCTGTTAAAATAGAATATCCGAGTCCTAAAACCCCTCCAAAAAATACCATACCAAACAGACCAAAAATAATGGATGGAATTCCAGATAAGGTTTCTGTCGTAAATTCGATAAGCCTTACCAGCTTCCCTGGTTTTGCATATTCGTTCAAATAAATAGCCGAACCAATTCCAACAGGTGTTGCGATAAGAAGTGTAATCACAATAACATAAAGTGTATTTACAATATTTCCTGCAATACCAAATGTTCCTTTGATGGAGCTCGGAACTGTTGTCAGAAACTGCCAGTTTATCTGACCAATTCCTTTTATGAAAACGTATCCGACAATTCCCAATAAAAGTAGGATAGAAATAATGGAACATACATAGATAAGCGCTGTCAGTATATAATCAGATACTCTAATTTTTTTGACACAAATACTATTTCCTGGCATCTGATTTTTCTCCCTTCTTCAGTATTCTTGTCAGGCTAACGTTAATTATCATAATAAAAGCAAACAATACAAGGCCGATGGTAAATAATACCTGTTTATGCAAATCAGAAGCATATCCCATTTCACTTACAATAGCTGTTGTCAGGAATCGCACAGAATTGAATGGTAGTGGCAAGTTAACTGCACTTCCAGATACAAGACTAATTGCCATTGCTTCTCCGATTGCCCTACCAACTCCAAGTACGATTGCTGATATAATACCTGACTTTGCTGCAGGAAGCATTACATTGAAGATTGTCTGTATCTTAGAAGCTCCTAATGCAAGTGAAGCTGCTTTATACTGCTCTGGCACTGATTTTAGGGAGGATTCGCTAATATTAATTACAGTCGGCAATATCATAACTGCAAGCACTAGAACTGCAGATATCATATTGGCACCACCACTGAACTGATGTGTCTCAGAATTTTTAAAAATCATAATCTCCAGCTTATACATTAGAGGATTGAGAATTAATAATCCCAACAGACCATAGATAACCGATGGAATTCCTGCAAGTAATTCCACCGCTGGCTTTACAAATGCTGCCAGCTTCTTAGATGCTGTTTCCGCCAAAAAAATTGCTGTTAATACCCCTATCGGTACGCCAATGAGAATTGACATCACTGTACCTATAATAGAAGTTAGAATAACATAAAAAATACCATACGACGGATTTTTTGCTGTTGGCATCCAGGATGTACCAAATAAAATTTCACCTATACCAACTTTAAATAAGGCAGGAGTTCCATTCATAAGCATATATAATGTAATCGAAACAACTGCCAGCACGGCAAAGAAAGCACAGGTGGTAAACACTGCCTGTGCAGCTTTCTCTACCGTGGACTTTGTTTTATTACTTCCAATAATTGAATTCTTAGTCATAATTCCTCCATTCCAGGGCATTCTTGCCAAGGAGTGCATTATTAATCTACGGTGATAAGTCCTACAGACTCGATAACTGCTTTACCTTCTTCTGTTGTAAGCCAAGCAAATAGTGCCTGCACTGCTTCGCTCTGTGCTGCAATCTCACCATTGGTAGCCATTACGAATGGTCTGCTTAAAAAGTAGTTTCCTGCTTTGATATTTTCTGCTGTTGGTGCTACTTCATCAAGCGATAATGCGATAACAGAATCATCGATAACATCAAGTGATACATATCCGATTGCACCTGGTGTAGAAGCAACTTTAGCCATAACCGCACCTGTACTGTCAAGCTGGTTTGCATATACACATGTATCTTCTACTTCAAGTATTTCTTCGAATGCATCTCTTGTACCTGAACCTGCTTCTCTTCCGACAACTACGACTGGCATATCTGTACCGCCAACTTCGCTCCAACTCTTTGTTTCACCTGTATAGATTTTTGCTAACTGTTCTTTGCTTAAATCTGTAACCGTGTTAGATGGGTCAACAACAACTGCAATACCGTCGATTGCTACGATGTTTTCTACTGCACCACTTTCTTTTTCGCTGTCTTTTAAGTATCTGGAAGAATTTCCGATATCAACACTTCCTGCAATTACGGATTCAACACCAGCAGAAGAACCTGTAAACTCTGCTGTTACTGTTACACCCGGGGTTACTATCATAAAGCTTTCTGCTACTGCATTTGCAAGCTTCTCCATAGATGTAGAACCTGCCATTTTGACTGTTCCTGTTAAATCAGATACTGTTTCCTCAGTAACCTCTTCTGCTGCTGTTTCTTCTGTTACAGCTTCTTCAACTATTGTTTCATCTGCTGCAGCTGTTTCTGTGCTGCCACAACCTGCTAATGTTCCTGCTGCTAATGCTACTGTTGCGATAAATGCTAATAATTTTCTCATTTTCATAATGTAATGTTCTCCTCATCCTAGTTCTATGTAACGTTTATTCACGCTTTTGCTTTTTAGAAGATATGAATTATTTGTGTGTTCAAAATGCATTTCGTACTTCTAAATTATCTGTTTTTTATAAAAGAAAAAAGCATAGTTGTGTTTTGCTTTTGTAAAGGTTTTGTTAATGCAATTGTTAAAATGTTTAGAAAATGTAAAATTAGAATAGCATAGGGCAAGACAGTGCATTTTGCATAGAATATACTAATGACATGAAATGGTGATTTGTATGTTTATGAGAATGAATTCTGAAAATTCTGATATTTTTTATCGAAATCCGAATGCAGTTGCAAAAATAGCGGGCAACAAAGACTATCCTGATATGTATGGAGAAGTGAAATTTTTCCGGGTACCACTTGGAACAATTGTTGTGACAGAATTATTTGGTCTCCCAGATAATCATGATATGTGTGCGGGTAATGTTTATGGTTTTCACATTCACGAACATGGTGATTGTACAGGAAATATGGAAGATGCATTTGCTAATGCTGGAATGCATTTTGACATGGAGCATTGTCCACATCCTGGGCATACAGGTGATATGCCTCCACTATTTGCTTTTCATGGATACACATGGAATGCTTTTTATACGGAACGTTTTACGCCAGATATGGTTATCGGACGCTCTGTAATTGTACATTCACAGTCAGATGACTTTATGACACAGCCTTCTGGGAATAGTGGCATGAAAATTGGCTGTGGCATAATAGAGATTCCGGCATGGAATTCTGGAAGACCAATCGCACCTCCTATGAGGTAATGCTTATTAGTAAACTTATCATACGAAACGACAGCACGCTTCGCGAGCTGTCTTATTCGAGCAAACGCTGGCACGTTCCACGAGCCGTCTTATTGGACTGAAAAAATTGGGGGGAAGGTTTTATCCTATCCCCCGAATATGAAATAAAGCTATATACACTTGCATTCTTTTGCTTCTTCTATGTAGATTCTGGCATTATTCAGATTTGCTATAATTTCCTCTTCCGTTACTTGGCGCACAATTCTGCCCGGGTTTCCAATCACAAGAGAATTATCTGGAATTACTTTATTCTGCGTGATCAAGGTTGCTGCACCAATCATACAGTTTTTACCGATTTTCGCACCATTTAACACAATGGCACCCATACCAATTACTGTATTGTCTCCGACATCAGCTCCATGCACAATAGCGCTATGACCTACGGTAACAAAATTGCCTATATGGATATTGTAATCTTTATCAACATGAAGAACTGCATTATCCTGAATATTACTGCCTTCTCCTATTGTAATGCTTCCTCTGTCACCACGGACTGTTGCGTTATACCAGACACTACTGTCTTTAGCAAGTGTTACCTCTCCTAATACAACAGCACCATCAGCTATAAAGGTAGTTGCATCTATTGTTGGTTTTTTCATGACACTCCTCCTTTGTTCAGTTCTTATATGTAGATAGGTTACAAGCATTTTACTTTAAATAATCTTCTACAAACGCATCTATATCTGCATAATGCTTCTCGGACATTCCAACTTTTGTATACTCATTCCGATATGCTTCTAAAACCATATCATATACTTTGGAAGTTTTTAATAAATCACTGGAATTATATCCATCGAGTACATTATATGATTCTATTTCGATATTTTGTGCTATTTCAGATAGCATTGTCTGAAAGCTGTTCATACTCATAAAAGCAAGATACTTATTCTCTTTTTCGGCGGCATAATACATCTTATTGCGCCAGTTAGAATACATCTCCTCATAGGTTCCTCTCAAATTATCTGCCGACGCTGGAGATTTTGGAGTAGCAAATTGCATTTCCACATTTGCAAATACCGGTTTTGTTTCTTTTATCAGTACGGTCAGTCTTCTCTTTATGTTCTCTAGACTTTCTGCGGATATTACTGCCTCTATTAATTCACAAAACTTCTGTGGTTTGTAATGCATTGCTTCCAATTCTTCATAAGTCCGTTTAACACCATAATGGAAATATTTCTTATTTAACATTGCAACGGCATTCTGCAAGTTGCAAATCACATTCGCTGCCTGTGTCCATACCTCTGAAGGAACACCTGAAATCATAGCTTCTGTATAAAAATGCTCTGCATTTTTCAAATGTACTACTGATTTATCAAAATCCTGTTTTGTAAAAGGTGCATCCAAAATGGCTACGACATTCTCTCGCAATTCCTGTAGCCTTTTCACATATATCTCATCCGCACAATAAACAATTTTTGCGTCCATTAATTTTGAAATATTGGGATGCTCATAGCAGGCATCCTGTTGCAAGCTTTTCCAGTCTGTACAATATAAATCATGCCCTACCATAAGGTCATCTTGTATAAAAGTACAGCCAAGCTGCCATCCATTATCATCATTAATTAAAATCAATAAATCCAAATCAGACTTCTCATAGATATCTCCTGTCATAAAGGAGCCATAAACACCAATCAAAGCAAGAGAACCTGGACAGACTTTCTCTGCTTTTTTTACAATAGCATCTATGATTTTTTTATTTCTTTCTTCTAATCTCTTTTTCATAAATCACCTTTAAAAATTTAATCTCGGCAAATTCCAGTGGTAATGAGCTGCCAGATAACGGATCAAAATAATTACCGCTGATGATACTACCATTGCCTCTACCGCACCAAAATAGCGGTACATATATACACAGGTAATTGCACCTACTATGGAAGCGCACGCATAGATATGACGTACAAATATATAAGGTGGGACACCTGCCATCATATCACGTAGCAATCCACCGCCAACTCCTGTAATCGTCCCTAAGAATACAAGAAAAAATGTTTCTTCAGCATATCCCTGCAAAATTCCTGCATTTACTCCCACTACAGTAAAAATACCAAGTCCAATCGAGTCCATCACTAACATAATATGGTCATACACTACCTTGAAATTACCTTCTAACAATTCTTTTTTTAAATATAGGATAAGAAATACAACACATGATGTAATCATTGCCACCAGTGCATAGCTTGGTTGCAGAAAAACAGTTGGTGGCGTAACACCCAAGATAATATCTCTTGTCATTCCGCCTCCTACTGCAGTCACAACACCTAACACACAAACGCCAAATATATCCATTTTACGCTTGATACCTACCATAGCACCGGAAGCAGCAAATGCAATTGTTCCAAGAATTTCCAATATAAATGTGATATCCTGTATTTCCATCTTAGTATCCTATGCCTTTCTATAGCCTGTAAGTAAAAGAATGCCATTTAACAATTCTGTGTCGGAAATGAATTAAACCAAGCTCGCTCGCTAAACTCTTTTTTTCTTGGAAGAGGAGGAACCGATTTTGCAATACCAACAGGAAGAAAACAAATCAATTCATAATCATCTGGGACTCCTAAAATCTGAGCCATTTGATATCCTATTCTGTCTTCATCCGTAATATGACCTTCATACCAACAGCTTTGATAGCCAAGTTCTACAATAGCAAGCAACATATTCTCTATGGCAGCAGAATAATCCTGTACCGCAAAGCATTTATCACGATATGCGTTGATTCTCTGTGTAAGAACACAAATGATTGCCGGTGCAGTTTCACCGACTGGTGGATTGATAACCGTATGTAACTTTTTCAGGATCTCCGGATTGTCAACTGCTATAAGACTCGTTGTTTGCTTATTACATCCTGATGGTGCAGCTAATCCTGCTTGCATAATTTTTATGAGGTCTTCTTTAGGCACTGGTGTACTCTCGTATTCACCGCGATAACTATGTCTGTTATGAATCAAATCTAATATTGTCATCTTGTCCTCCTTGGTTTAATTGAATAGTTTCTAGTATACAAGTATGCTTTCTCTCTTACAAGTAGAAAGCTGTCACTCTAAAGTTTCTACAAATATTTGTTTCAAAACTTCATGCGGTATATTTTGTTTTAAATATATTTGCAGCATTCCCTTAGGTGTAATTTTATAACCTGCTAATTCTTTCCTATGTTGGATGACTGCCTGTGCTTCAATGTTAATATGGTCTTTAAATGGAATCAGTCTCACAAAAGACTTATCAACATAATAGCTTGGTAATTTTGCCCACATGGTTTCCTCTGGTTTACATGAAACACTATCGAAAATTATCTGGCGTAACTTATTATACATATCAATAATATCACAGGGATATTTATCTATATAATCTTTTACTTGTTCATTCATTCGTATAGCCTCCGCAAAATAAAGTAACCTCTTTGTCAATTTCATCTCATTTTTTTAAATTGCCCAAATGTATATTCTCTTGAATTATACTGTCAGCAACTCCAAACAATATTTCAGAACCTAATTTGGTTTTATTTTGCCGTTTATAAATTTGTGTGGAAGTTACATTATGTTCTTTCCAATCGCTCCCATTATTGCTATTATTCAGAATCAGCGGTTGAAGGTTATCCATCGCATGTGCAAATCTTGCTTCAGCAGTTTCATTTAATTCAAACTCATCAAATAGAGCAATAAGCTCGTTCGCCTGTTCCTCAGGTAAAATTGGAAATATTCTCTGTTTTGCAGCATCTTCTCTACTTTTCTGCGTTTTTAATCCTTCTTCGTCATAGGCATATGTATCACCTGCATCAATTTCAACTATATCATGAATTAAACACATCATCATGACTTTTACAATATCTACTTCTTCATTTGCATATTCCCGAAGAAGATACGCCATAACTGCCATGTGCCAGGAATGTTCAGCATCATTCTCATATCTTCCATTTCCAGATAAATGCGTTTGTCGAAATACATTTTTCACTTTATCAATTTCTAAAGAAAAGGCTAACTGCCTTTCTATACGATTATCCATCAAATCATCTCCATAACTTCCTATTTTTATCTCTGCAATTTGGAATTTGTTTAATAATGTTCAATACAAAAGTCGACACATTCTTTCCTACTTCACAGCATTCAGATTATCGACATTCAAAACATCCACATTTTCCTGTAAATATCGCACCGCTGTTGTTTTTCCTACAGCCATACAGCCTTGTAATGAAAGTATCATATGTTCTCCTCCCATACACAAATTTGTACATTATCTTATTGCTCCAAAATAGCATAAACAAAGGTGTCTTTCCAAATCGGATTACCATTATTATCTTTCCAGAAATACACATTTTGTTTAAAATATGCCTCCTT
>JAFUQM010000014.1 GCA_017472325.1 Lachnospiraceae bacterium | reverse complement strand
TTCATTTAGAAAACGCCAAATACAGGTTATCGTCGCGCCGTACATATGCTGCGATTTTCTGTAAAACTCAAACAGTACTTCGACGGTTGCGTACCATCAAAAGCAGGTGCTAAGAAATACTAACATTTTCCTGAAAAGAGTACTCTTTTACAAAAATAAAAGTAAAGATACAAGTGCATGTAGCAATATCAGCAGATAAGAACGTATTATCATACACTATGAAGATGCGTGTTATTTTGCTGCAAACTCTTTTATAGCATAGGAGGAATTATATATGAGAACACTGGCAATTCTAGGGGATTCCTATTCTACTTATTACGGTTTTATACCGGCTGATTATGAAGCATGGTATCAACCTGGGAATAACTCTGAATCCAACGATGTCACAGCACCAGAGCAGACATGGTGGTGGCAGCTTTGTCAAGCAGGGCAATTACAACTAGTTGCAAACTGCAGCTACAGTGGTAGCACTGTATGCAATACGGGTTATTTTGGTTTAAATGAATCAAAAACATCTTTTATCACAAGAATGCAACGTGAATTATCTTCCAGTTTAAATTCCCCAGATATTTTGCTCGTGTTTGGTGGAACAAATGACTATTGGGCTGGCAGTCCAATTGCTTATGAAAAATATACAGACTGGACAGCGGAAGATTTAAATGCATTTGCACCTGCCTTTTGCTATATGATGGACTATTTAAGCAAAACGCATTCGTCTTCCAAAATCTACAATATCATAAATGATGACATTACTGGGCCAGTCCGTGAATGGATGCTTCGCATCTGCAACCATTTTGATATTCCTTGCATCCTTTTAGAGCATATAGAAAAAGAAAATGGCCATCCAAATCAAATCGGCATGACACAAATACATCAGCAAATAGCAACTGCACTATCCCTACCACTTTCAAAATAAGGATGTGAATGTTTGCTGTGACTTCATGCAACAGCAAATGTAACGCCAGCACGTTTCATGAGCCGTCTTATTGTACAAAAAGAGACTGTACATTCATGCTCTGTCATCTTATCTTAATGACATTGGCATTTATGCTACAGCCTCTTCTCTTTACATATAATCATCAATCAGCAATGTCTCTTCCACAATCTTGGATGCCAGTGCTACAATTCTACTGCATGGTCTTGCATCATAATATACTTTATCACGCTTCTGTGGTGCAACTCCTTCAGAAACTTCCACATCTTTTAACAAATCCCTACATACAACCGAATTCACATCCTGTTTAAAACGATTGCTCATCTCTTGTACGACTTCATAAATATATGTTTTTGCTTCCTGGTTATCTGGATCTGTATTGCCATATTTTAAACCAGCAAGCAGACTCATTGCCGAAACCGCACCGCAGACTTCTCTCATTCTGCCAACACCTGCTCCCATCGGACTGGAAAGCTTTAATGCTGTTTGTCTATCCATTCCGAACAAATCTGCATATGTTGCAAATACGGACTGACAACAGTTATAACCCGATTCAAATGCTCTTACCGCTTCTTCTACTCTGCTTATCATGCGTTTTTACCGCAGCATTTTTTGTATTTCTTACCGCTGCCGCATGGACATGGATCATTTGGATATACTTTTTCTTCTTTTACAACTGTTGTAGATAATTTCTGTTCTCTGTAAAGTTCTTTTCTTCTATCTTCGTCCAGAATGTTATTCCATTCTTCCAGTTCATATAACCAGTCTGCACCAGCACCTACCATATTTTTATATAATAACTCAATGTCAAATCCAAGACTTACCGGTGTATCCTCTTCCATTTCTTCAATTGGATTTGGTGTTTTTAAGCTGTCATTGATACCATCCAGAAAACCTGTCATAGTCATAACATCTACACTATATTTTTCAGCAAGTTCTTTTACGGTACCTTTTACTTCTTCTGTAGGATTTTTCAAAAGTTCTGCATAAATTTCTTTTTCTGTCTGGAAATATGCTGCCCAGAATCTCTGTAAATCCCCTTTATTCGCTGTTTCAGAATATGCTTTATCTCTCCACTGTTTTAATAATGCCATTGTTAAACTCCATCCTTACTGTTTTATTCTTATCGTATTACTCTGTTCTGCCAAATTTGGCATTTGAGCAGATTAATTATATACCATAAATGCAAGAAAGTCTAGTATTGACTCAACGGATGTATTTATATATGATTATAAAATAATAAAAATTTACCTTACGGAGGATATGCAATATGAAGAAAAAAGGAAAGCGGATTGCCGCACTTGCCTGCGTTGTAATACTGGTTGGTTTATACATTGCAACTTTTATTGTATCATTACTTGATTTTCCTGGTTCGGATCGTCTGCTCTCAGGATGTCTGTTTGCAACAATCGGACTCCCAATTTTGCTTTGGATTTATATATGGATTTATGGCAAGGTAACTAACAAAACAACGCTTGCCACCGAAGAAGAAAAAGAAGACTCTATGAGGCTGTAGCATTTTTAAATGTTCACAGCCTCTTGTTGTTTTTTGGTGATAATACTTTCTTAGCTGCTAGCTTGGACATTTGCACTTGTAGCTTTGTTTTTATTTTTTGCAAAGAGGACTCATTTCAGGAAAATGTTAGTATTTCTTAGCACCTGATTTTGATTGTATGCAACCGTCGAAGCACTGTTTGAGTCTTACAGAAAATGACAGCATATGCATGGCGCTCCGATAACCTATATTTGGCGTTTTCTAAATGAAGCATTCGACATCTTCGATTGTTCTGCCCTTCACAAAAGAGGCTTCGCCTCTAGGAGTTACGGGCAGAACTTGATGTCTCTGTGCTTCATTAAGAAAACGCACAAAACGGTTAAAAGTCGCGCCTGTACATATGCTGTCATTTTCTGTAAGATGAGTTTTGCGAGACGGTTGTAATAAAAACCATCAAAATCAGGTGCTTAGAAATCCTTACGTTTTTCTGACGAGTACCTTTGAAAAAATAAAAACAAAGCTACATTACAACTCTCAAAGCTAGCAGCTAAGAAAGTATTATCAGCAAAACAACAAGAAGCTGTGAACATTTAATATGCCACAGCCTCATTGACTCTTCTTTTTCGTTTGAAATTACACGTTATTTGTACGTGGCTTTTTCAGTATGACTGCCATAACCGCAGCCAGCAATGCTATTGCAAAAGCCATCCAACATACAAGTGTTACAGTACCTTGCTCTTTAAATGTATCATAATATCCTTTCAGATATACAATTACGATAATCGCTGGAAGGATGTATGTCATATAAATCCGAATCAGTTTTCCACTCGGAAATCTCATGCCTTCTCCAGTATTTACTTCTTGCAAGAAACCTTCAAATCCCCATCCATTTTTCTTCATACAGAATAACACAAATACAATACTGCCAAGTGGGAGCAGGTTATAGGATACAAGAAAATCTTCTACATCCATAATGTTACTGCCAGTTCCCATCAATTGTACATTTGACCACAGATTAAATCCAAGTACTGCCGGCATAGATAACGCTGTAATCAGAACTATATTCAAAATAACTGCCTTCTTACGTTCCCATCCTGCCATATCAATGAAAAAGGAAATGATGTTTTCAAACACTGCAATTACTGTAGAAAGTGCTGCAAATGCCATGAACACAAAAAAACAAGTTCCCCAGATTCTACCACCGCTCATATTGTTAAATACATTTGGTAATGTAATAAACAACAAGGATGGTCCCGCATCCGGGTTTACGCCATAAGCGAAGCACGCTGGGATAATAATAAAACCTGCCATTAATGCAACCGATGTGTCCAACAAAATAATACTGGTCGCTTCTCCTACCAGTCTACGGTCTTTTTTCAGATAGCTACCAAAGATTGTCATCGCGCCAATACCAACACTGAGCGTAAAGAACGCCTGTGACATCGCAGCATAAATTACCGTTCCAAGTCCTGCTTTTTTTACAAGTTCAAAATTCGGTATCAGATAAAATTTTACACCTTCCATAGCACCTGGCAAAAATACAGAATGAATTGCAAGTACTACCATAAGTACAATCAACACTGACATCATCACTTTTGTGATTTTTTCAATTCCCTTCTGTAAGCCAAAAGAACATACTACAAAAGAAAGTACCACCGTAACAATCATCCAGCCTGTCATAACAGATGGTGAACTCTGCATCGTGGTAAACGCTTCTTTTACACCCTCTGTAGAAAGTCCACGCATCTGTCCACTTATCATCTTCCACGCATAATATAGTGTCCAACCTGCTACCATTGTATAGAACATCATTAATAGATAACTACCAAGTACGCTAATCCATTTTAAATGATGCCATGAAGTTCCTTTCTTTTCAAGACGTTCAAATGCTGTCCCCATACCTTTTCCGCTGCCGCGTCCTACTGCAAACTCACAAATAAGTATCGGGAGACCGAACACTGCCAGAAATACCAGATAGATTAAAATAAATGCCGCTCCACCATACTGCCCACAAATATATGGAAATTTCCATACATTTCCAAGTCCAATGGCACATCCTGCTGAAACAAGTATAAATCCCAGTCTTGAGCCAAATGTTTCTCTTTCTTTCATGTTATAGTCACCATTCCTTTTGTAATATACTACTCATCTAATTCCAGACGACTTTCTACTTTACGCCTAATTTTCTCAATTCCTCTTCTGCTGCTTCTTTGGTTGTAAACACAATCGCATGCATACCACACTGCTGTGCTGCCAGCGTATTGCGCTCCAAATCATCCAAAAATACACATTCCTCTGGTACCAAATCATATCGCTCCATTAATAGCTTATAAATAGCTGGATCCGGTTTAATCAATTTATCCTGATATGATAAAATACCACCATCCGTGTATGGCAAAAAGCCCAGCGCGTCTGCGCATTCCCCTGCTAACTTTCTAGCGAAATTGGATAATACATAAACTTTATATCCCTTTTGGGTTAGTTCCTGAATCCAACCAATTGCATACTCTCTTTTGGTTACAATGCCATGCATATTTCTTGTTACTTCCCGGATTTCTTTTTCAATACCAGGATCATTTGCCACAAAAGCATTGATTACCTGTTCATCTGTCCATTCGCCTCTATCAAACTCATGCCATGCCTGAGTATTGACTGTTGCTGCTGCCAGTCTCTGGAATACTTCTTCCGAATACTGGAATCTTCTATAAAATTTTTCCCAACCAAAATCGGTCAACACATTACCAATATCAAATATAATATTTTTAATCATTTGTATCCTCTCCTTTATACCGTACTACGCATTAGTAGTTTATATTCAATGCTGCACAACTTCATTTACCATTTCTTCTCCCGCAAAATAAGCATCCAGATTATCAAGCGTAACTTCCGCAATATTTTGTAATGCTTCTCGTGTCAGAAACGCCTGATGAGATGTCACTAGAACATTCGGCATGGAAATAAGTCTTGCAAGTATATCGTCCTGTATGATTGTATCCGAATTATCTTCAAAAAACAAGTCTGATTCCTCTTCATAAACATCCAGTGCGGCAGCTCCTACCTTACCATTTTTCAATGCCTCCATCAATGCCTCACTATCAATCAAAGATCCTCTGGATGTATTGATGATGTAGACTCCTGTTTTCATAGAAGAAATCGTATCTTTATTAATCATGTAATAATTGTCTTTTGTTAATGGACAATGAAGGGAAATAATATCAGATTTCTCATAAATCTCCTCTAGCGACACGTACTCTATCCCTGTATCCTTTGCCGGGTACAAATCATACCCTAATACACGCATCCCAAAACCGTTACATATATTGGAAAATGTTCTTCCGATTTTACCAGTACCAATAATTCCGACAGTTTTTCCATATAAATCAAATCCCATCAAACCATTTAAACTAAAGTTATATTCCTTTACGCGGTAGCATGCCTTATGCAGCTTACGGTTTAACATTAAAAGCATTCCCATTGCATGCTCTGCAACTGCATATGGGGAATATGCTGGTACACGTACTACTGGCATTTTTCCATGTGCATATTTGATATCCACATTATTATAACCTGCGCATCTCATGGCAATCAGCTTTACACCATTCTCATATAATATTTGCAAAGTCTTTGCACTCAAATCATCATTTACAAATGCAATTACCGCTTCACTGCCTTTTGCAAAAATCGCAGTTCTTGGTGTTAATTTTTCTTCATAATATTCAATTTCATATCCGTGCTTTTCTTTTAGTTCATCAAAATAAATTCTGTCATACGGCTTTGTATCATAAAAGCTAATTTTTCTCACACCAAACACCATCCTTATCCTATATTTTCATTATGTAGATTACCCAATTTACATACACAATATTTATAATAAACAACAATCTGCATATCTGCAACTGTCTATTTTTGCAAAATGTTGCAACTATTTATTTTTACAAATGTATATCTACTTTTACTCCAATTATGCAAAATGACGTTTATGAACTGATTTCTCATCTTCATAAACGCCACTCATTGTAAATAAAATTTTCAATATGTTTTATTTTAACTTTCCAATAAATTCCTGCACACGCTCATTGGTCGATGCAAACAGTTCTTCTGGTGTACCCTGCTCCTGAATTTTTCCTTGTTCCATAAAAATAATTCTATCCGATACTTCCCTGGCAAACTGCATCTCATGTGTTACGATAATCATTGTCATCTTCTCTTTGGCAAGCTGTTTGATTACCTTTAACACTTCTCCCGTTAATTCCGGGTCAAGCGCTGATGTTGGTTCATCAAAAAATAGCATCTTAGGCTGTAATGCCAAAGCTCTTGCAATAGATACTCTCTGTTGCTGTCCTCCTGAAAGCTGATATGGATACGCATCCCTTTTATCCTCTAATCCAAGCTGTGCCAGCAGCTTTTCTGCACGTTCTATTGCTACTGACTTAGGTACTTTATCTACACGTACCGGGGCATCAATAATATTTTTCATAACGGTATAATGCGGAAAAAGATTAAAATTCTGAAATACCAGACCAAAATATTTTTGAATACATTTTAGCCTAGCCTTTGGTGCATACAAACAATTTCCATGCTCATCTTCCCACGCTGCTGGTTCATCCATATATAACAGTTCTCCGCCATTCATCTTCTCTAGCATGGTTGCACAGCGCAAAAGGGTAGATTTTCCTGAACCAGATGGTCCAATAATCGATACAACCTCGCCTTCTTTTACAGACAGGGAAATATCCTTGATTACTTCAAGAGAATCAAAACTCTTTCTCATATGATTGATTTCTAAAACATTCATATTTTTTCCTCCTGTCTATCTATTTATCTATAATAATTCATTTTTTTCTCTAATTGTTCCATCCCAACTGCAACAACAAGATTAAATATGTAATAAAAAACTCCTGCTACCATCAAAGGCATTATTGTCGTTTCTGCTGCTGCAATTTGTTTTGCCTTCGTAAACATCTCTGCAACCGCAATTACAAATGCAAGCGAAGTATCTTTAACAAGTGTAATTGTCTCATTGGTAATTGGTGGTAGAATTTTCTTTATAACCTGCGGAAGAATAATTCTAAAAAATGTTTGTCCCTTGCTGTAGCCAAGCACCTTAGCTGCTTCATACTGTCCTATCGGCATAGCCTCTATACCTGCCCTATAAATCTCAGCAAAATAAGCCGCATAGTTTAATGAAAAAGCAAGTATAACTGCTGTAAAACGATATGCTGCCGAAATCTTCATTCCAAATACATAATAAGGTGCAAAATATACAACAATCAACTGCAACATAAGCGGCGTTCCACGCATTACAGAAATATATACTTTTGTAAGTGTCCTTAACAGAACGTTTTTTGACATTCTTCCAAAAGACAATATCAGTCCAAGCGGTAGTGAAAACAGCAGTGTTAATACAAATATTTCCACTGTACACACCAATCCAGATGCAAGCTGCCCAAACATTGTTAAGATATCCATTCCAGTTCCTCCTAAGACTAAAAAGGGGCAGATAGTTCCGCCCCTGTTGTTCTATTTACCAAGTACAACGCTGTCTGTTAATCCCCATTCTTCTGCAATCGCATCAAATGTACCGTCTTCTTTCATCTCAAACAAAGTTGTTTCTACTGTATTTTTTAATTCTTCATTGCCAAGCAGGAATCCTACACCATACTGCTCAGTTGCAAGATATTCATCTAAAATAACATATCCGCCGCCTCTGGATTCTATCTGGTAATTTGCAACTCCAATGTCCATTGCTACTGCATCAATCGCACCAGCCTCCAAATCCATAAACGCTGTATTGTAATCAGCAAATTCAATTAACTGTGCAAAAGAATCTCTCAGCGCAGTACCATCTTCTGCATTTAATGCTGCAAGCGCTGATGAATCTTTCTGTACACCAACAACTTTACCAGCAAGATCTGCCTGTGTTGCAATTCCTGCAGCTTCTGCTACAACAAATACCTGACTATTATCTACATACGGTACCGTCCATGTGTAGGAATCTTCACGTCCGTTCATTGTAAAACCATTCCAGATACAGTCAATTGTACCAGAAGATAATTCCATATCTTTTGCATCCCAGTCGATAGGCTGTTT
Organism: Lachnospiraceae bacterium; assembly: GCA_017472325.1. Taxonomy (GTDB): domain Bacteria; phylum Bacillota; class Clostridia; order Lachnospirales; family Lachnospiraceae; genus RGIG4733. The sequence goes on along the minus strand of JAFUQM010000014.1, from coordinate 27,229 downwards.
TACAAGTTCCCAACCCTGGCGTTCGCACACTTCTGCTGCAAGATCAAGGTCAAACCCTACATATTCCCCATTTTCATCCATATAACCATATGGTGGGAATTCTGCGTCAAAACCAACTGTAAATGTAGATTTCTCTCCTGCTTCTTCTGTAACAACTGTTTCTTCTGCTGCTTCTTCTGTAGCGCCGCATCCAGTCATTGCTGTTGCAAGCATTGCCACAGCACATAAACATGCCAATACTCTCTTTTTCATAATCTTCTCCTCATTTCTTCTTTTTAGCGATTTATCATAGTAAATCACTAACACGTAGAATATTACCATGAGGCGATTTTTCTGTCAAGCATGAGATATCACGAAACTGCATCATTCATATTCCGAAACAATTTGCAGAATCTCTTTGGCATACTGTGGATATTCCTCTACAAGGTCTTTGACCTCCTGACTCGCATTATTAGCAATCGTTCGATTATATTCCATCTGGCTACGCAGCTTCTGTCGTCTGACAATCAATCCATGACGTATTTCTACCATTTCCTTAGGATTAAACAAGGCTTCTGCCTGATGAATCCAGATTCCTGGATCTTTTACGTTATACTTACTCAGTTCGCTTATAAGCTCTTCTTCATAAAATACACATTCGCTATTTGCTTCTTTGTATTTCTGTCGTTCTGCTTTCTCAACTTCATATTTTTCCCACATCACCTGTAACTCACGTGCATTGCTTACCCGGTATTTCATACAAAGGTAATCCAGTAGATTGACTGTATTTACATATCTGATTTTTACTGTATTTTGTAACAGAATCAATCGGTTTGTCTGTTTCTCTAGTTTCTTTAACTCTCTACTACTATCCGAATATCTGACATACAACCATGTAATGGCAATTGCTGCTGCACCGATGGTAATGATATAACCGATTTGGGTATCCATACCAAGTCCATACTGTAATACAAGCAGCATCACAAGTGTAACCAAAACAGCACATGCACATATCATTGTCATACCTTTGGCATTCTGCATTGCCGTAATCAATTCATGCTTTCTATATTTATAAGCATGCTTTTCACCTTCCAAACGATTCAAATCCTGTTTAATCAATGACAGATAATTCTCGGTATCCTGCAATTTCTTGCAAGCTTCCTTAATGTCACCTTCCATCTGTTCCATCTGATTAAACTGCGCTTCCGGCATTGCATAGATATGGTCTCTGTGCTTGTTTCTCTCTTTTGCCAAATCACTTAAACGCTTTGCATATTGCTCAATTTTACTTTTATCTGGTAAAGCATCTATTTCTTCCATATCAGTCAGATAGGAAGTAACAAGTGAATATTCATATGTCAGTTTATCAATTTCTTTTGCCGCCTCTGCCGCTTCTTCAAAGCAGTGTCTAATATATTTGACTCTTTGCGTACCGTCGTGCATGTTGACTTCATTGTGCTTTAACAGCACTTCTTCCATTTTCGCGGCATCTACATAATCATCATCTAAATCGTCTATAAATTCTCCGTAATCACCATATTTTATTTTGTCCCATAGTTTTCTAAAAAATCCCATGACATCTCCTACCTGATTACCATTGCACGGTACTCTGTTTTTATCTGTTCTGTCATCTCATCCATGAGTGCATAACCTCTTCCACTCCCACGCTCTGCCTTTGTGCGTGCCAGTTCTGCAAACTGTTTTTTTCTTGGGGAGTCCTTCCATTTCTCCTGTAGCTGTTCTATTTGCCGTTCGAGTAAAAGAGACGTATCATACGCTTCTTTACGTTCCGCAATAAACAAGATGTAATCCTGTTCCGATAACAGTAATCTTTTTGCAGCAAGGTACTGTCTGTAGCTTTCCATGTGTCCTGCTGTCCGATATGCTTTTTCAAAATAACTAGCTGCCTCTTCAAACAGAAATAAACCCGCATATGCCACGCCAGCATTATGATAAATACTACCAAGCCGCTCTTCCTCATCTGTCATCTCGCATAGAAGCTGATATTCCTTAATTGCAGCCGTATACTTCTGATTTTGTAGCAGATAGTCTGCATATAAGGTTTTCTTCTCAATCGGCGGCAGCTTTTCATTCTGTTTTAAAAAGGTATGAATTGCATGTATTTTCTCCGCCGGATAATATGCTGTATATTCTAAAATCATTGTCACAAAGGTGTCTAGCGAATCTGATACATTCAGGCATGGATACAAATCCTCTGCCAATTCCGTAAGTCCACAATACTCACCTATCCAATCCACTAACTGTCTTGACACAATATCCTGTGTTAGCAAAAAAGCATTTTCATACAGGCAATAGCATAATTCTTCTATGGAGTATACATTGACTGCTGCATATTCAATATAATATGGATAATCAGTACAATTTCCGACACTTAAAACTGCTCTTCCCAATGTAGTCCTCCTTTCTATTACCTGTCATCTATAATTCAAATTCTTCTTCAAAACATGCCCCACTGGAACGGAATAAATCTCCAAATCCCATGTCTTTTACGGTCACTTTTACTTTTTTCTCACTGAGCATCCGGATTGTCAGACTCAGTCTTGTTGTCATATCTGGTCTTTTCGGTAAATCTGTCAGTTCAATTTCTATATTGCGTGTTTCTCTGCCATTTAACGGAGTGACTGTCAGCGTAAAAGAATTGCCCGATTCCAGCAAAAATTCCACTTCTTTGACCGACTCATACCAGCTGATTCCTGCATCTAACAATGCCAGATAAGAGTCCTCCCCGCGTCTGACAACACGCATTCCTATATTCGCCTTTAATTTATCATCTCCAAGAAATACTCTTTTCTTAGCTGCATCACTTGGAATTAATTTTTCTCTTGCTGCATAACAGGCACCTTTGCTGTAAAGATTATTCCCCTGAAATACGCGTCTGCCTTTGCACAGTGCACGCAATGACTCTTTGCTCCAGTCTCCTTGGAACCCATTACCAATCAAATAAGCTGCTGACACAAACCGTCCATCGCATACTTCCTCTATAATAGCCAGAAAATCTTTGTCCAGTTTGTCTGCTTCCTTTTCAGGAACACCATCTTCCCGAAACTCTGGCTGGCGCATCTGCTCATATTCTATTTCTTCCACATAAGCAACAATTGGCTTTGTCTTGGGATTCATCTCCAGTCTGTCAACGCGCAGATATTCTTCACTATAATCACATACGAGTACATCTCGCAGCCATAAATCTGCCGGCTGATGAATGGTATAATAATAAAAACTTTCTTTATAACTTTCCAGATACACCTTGTTTGTTTTTAATTCCAACGCTTGTGCTACTCTGGACAAAACCTCAACCATTCGTGGGTCAAGACTTCGCACTGTAAGCATAAATACTTGTATTTTCTCATAAGGAACAATAAGCTGTAGTAGGGATAGACTCTTTTTTACAAACAATGCCAGTAACGAAACAGGATCAAACTCATCCTCTTCTACTACAACAGGAATGCCTTTATACGCTAGTTCCAGCAAATCCGATATCAGAATACCTTCTCCATTTTCTGCTGCCATCAAGGCATCTTTTCCATACAGCCACTGATTGCTCTCTAATCGTTTACACAATACTGTCGGAATGTGATAACGCTCTTCGCCCGCAACCGTTGAGACGGTTTCCGGGTCTTCCTTATGCATAAAACAGTAGCTAATCTGCGACACACTGCTGCCTAGGTCATATCCAACCGCCACTTTACCGGTATTCAATTTATCCGCCAGTGCATGTTTGTCTAACAGCATGTCCTGCCTCCTGTCCTAATTCATCCTTCTATCCTGCGATAACGGCTTGAACAATTCCGCAACCTTCATATCCAATTCAAAATATTCCTGGAGCATTGTATTTACCGTATCATAATCCTGCATTGTCCTCGCAAGGGCAATGTCATTAATCTGTGTAAATCTGCCGCCTTCTGATACTTTATCTTCTTCATTCTGGTATACTGTGCGGCTTTCCGTCAGATGCTCTTCACCATTGGTTTCCTCTGTGATGTAATATTGCAGACATTCCCCATAAAAGAGAATCACTACTTTCACAAAAGTTCCCCCATACATATTCCGCATCTGTTCTGTTTTATAAACGTTATTTTCTTCATTCTCTTTCTTAATCACATAATGCAACATAACCTTCGTATTCGGAGTAGCTTTATATTCAATATATGTCCTGTCCGCAATACGTTGTAATGCCGGTATCATATCTGTGTAAGAGCGATAAAACGAAAAATAAATACCTTCCCGTAAAAACTCTTCTATAAACGTCTCAATCACAGGTGTAATCTCATCTGTTACACAATCCCGTTCTGTTGCAAAATATTTTAAGAACGCAAGTCTGGCAATCGTGTTTACCTGTTCTCCCTGTTTAAAAATACGGGCAAGTTCATGAAATACCATATCCTCTACTACACTGTCTTTTACAAAATATTCAAAAGACATCTGCGCTAAAAATGCATATGCTACCTCTGTCTTTGCGCCACCACGCAAATACGTAGTAAACACATCGATTCTCTCTCCAATATATGTTCCCGAGTAAAGCATCTGTATCAGAATTTTCTCTGCAAGCGCATAAGTCTCTACTTCATAAGAAACACATGCCTTCCAGATGTCACGCATTTCTTTCGTTAATCCCCTAAAATGTGCTGCCAGATATTGTAGCATAGATTCATCATACTTTCCTTGCTTAAAGGCATAATACATAATTTCGGTCAGCTTCTCATCATACAAATCTGGTTCGCGCTCCAGCATTCTTCTGCTTAGGCGTACAATTGTCTTAGGCTCTACACCGCCGATACCATATTCCTTCATCCATTCCAATGCGGTATCATACATACCACGTACCGTCAGATAGCGGATCACCATGCCTCTTTCCTTCACAATAAGTTTGTCCGGCTTTAAAATTGCAAGATGTGCATCCAATTCACGAATCATATCATTGTCATAATAAAACTCCGTTAGCTTCATAGCCATTTCATCTCTATAGCTATCTAGAATCTCATCACAATTCATCAGATTCTGTACACGACTCACATTATCTTCGGTAATGACAATGTAATCTCTGTCTCCTTCACAGATATACATATCAAGTGCCAGATGTGGTCCGACAAATGGTGCTGCCTGCTTCGCTAGTTTTCCTGGAATCAATAACTTTTCTAATATGTATGGCACACTTTCCACATAACGGTTTCCATATCTGTCTTCTAACAGAATGGTAAAATTACTTCCATAAAGTGGCACATAAGCTTTGCCACCAATGAGCGGATAGATAAATTGTGTTTTCAATTTGTCATATACGATAACAGCATGTGTCATATCTTGATTGTCTACTGTAATTAACTCTGTAAACAGAATATCTGCCAGCATTGTGGCATTGTCACCCATAATCATCTGTGGTGTAAGGAGTTTTTTATATAAATAAGCAATGTCTTTGTTAATTCTTCGTTTTTGTAACTGTTCTACAACAAAGTGTTCCATCTCTGGTACATAGGTACGGTACAATTCTGGATAATCTTCATTGTTTTTCAAAACATACGCATATAAAAATGCTTTTCGCTCATAGCTTAAATTATTGTTATATGCAAAATACATGAGTATCAACTTTGGTAATTTGCCTGTATAATCTAGCGGCAATGACATCATATAATGCTCATATAATCTGGTAATTCTCAAGTCTTCTTCTACAGCCATCTCATACCACGGAAGATATTCTTCTCCCAGCTTATCTCCCTTTACAAGCATGACGCAAAGAGACTGTAATAATTCCGTTCCCGGATACAGTCTGTAACATTCTTCTAACAGTATATAAATGCGCTTGTTAAATTCTTTTTGTTTATCTGCCAGATAACAAATCTGTCTTACCACATCTTCTGTCAAAGCATCATATTTGAGCGCAAAACGCAAAAGACTAATGGTATACTCTGATAACTGCATCAAAAATGCTGGATTGGCATTTAACAGGTAAAGTGCTTCTACATATAACAGCGGACTCGTACAACCTTTTCCAAACTGTTCTTCTATAAACATCCATTTTTTAGCAGGACTCTTGTTATATTCTTCATCCAAATATAATAGCAGCCATGCAATTCTGAAATTGGAGGAATCTGCCTGATATGCCTTCCGCACCTTATGTTCTACTTCATCTACATATACAACCTCTCTGGAACAAAGTGTCGTCAGATATAAATAATAACAGATTAGTTCCCGTTCTTTTTCATGTCCCTCTATCAATTCTACCGTTTTCTCAAGCACCCATTCTGCTTCATGATACCGCTCCTGCGTAATCAGAAGTTGTGCCTGAAATAGTCTTCCAGCTGGATCTCTGTCATCCATATTGTTCAGTCTGTCAATCACATCCGCTGTCTGCTTCAACCAAACAGAAGAAGATACTTTTTTCATTCTAAAATCAAGATACAGACTCATTAAATCATAAACTAACTGCTTCCGCTCTTTCCGAATCCCAATGGCAAATCTACGTTTTGGTGTATTCACTACCGTTATAAGTGCCTGCAGCGTATGGTATGGACTTTCTATCTGTATCATCCCTATATTTCTGCCTGCATGCAGTTTTTCACTATCTACATAAAATACAAGCTTACATTTATTACCAAGAAAATCATCATCAGTTATGACGGATTTCTCTAACGTCAAAAAATCTCCCTCTGCCTGTATTTTTAGGTTCGTATATCCCCAGCCATTTCTTATAATTTCTACTTCGCCCGCTACAATACCCTCCGGGTCAAATAGTTGAAGTCTTGATTCTTTGAGCGTATATTCGATTTTTTGCTTTTTATGAATTGCAATTAGAAATTCTTCTACATTCTGTCCATTCTTAGGCAAAACCGAGAGTCCTTTATATATACTCAGATATCTCTTATCATTTCCTAAAAAGGTATTCTCAAATTGTGCTGTATAAAACAACTGTACTGCTTCTTCCCAATTTGTCTTCGCCAGATTTGCAAACTGGAACATATTTTTAATCTCACCAAGTGTACTATCTGCAATATCATGTTCTACAACTACAACATATGGCAGATAATATTCTCCTTGTGTGCAGATAACTTTAAATTCACCTTTTTCCACTTCACCAGCCGCCATACCTTTGGCATCAAAACGGTAATACACTTCCTGTTCACTACTATAAAATGTATCCACATCACACTGCATGCGGATTCCTGTTGTTAATACATAACCTTCTGTTTCTATGTTTTCATTTGTTTTGATTGTAAAAGTACCGTCTGCAGTCCCTCCGCTTTTGACAGTGATTTCAAGTTTTGGGCAGGAAAAATCAACAGCACCAGTTTCATACTGAAACTTTTCATCCAAAATATCGGCAATTATATTTATCATTTTCCTGTCCTCCTTTCATTTATCCATTGCAATCTTTTTCGATTTGGCTATAATAATGATGAAAACACATATATTTCGATTATAACATTTTTTCGTATATAAGTGCAACTGACAAAACAAGAAAGGTATGGGTAGTATATGACTACAACAGCGATTGAACATAAAGAACATTTTCACGGAAGTGATTTAGAAAAAATAGAAAAAGTATATGGCATCAAAAAGGAAGATATTATTAGCTTTTCCGCCAATGTAAATCCACTCGGACTCTCTGAGCATTTAAGACAAAAACTTGCAAAGAAGCTCGATGCCATTACAACTTATCCAGATAGAGAATACACAAAACTTCGTCAGACAATTGCCACATACTGCAATACCGATTATCAAAATATTGTAGTTGGCAATGGCTCTACAGAACTGATTTCGCTCATGATACAGTTACGCGCCCCAAAGGAGGCTCTCATCGTAGCACCCACATACTCTGAATACGAACGCGAGGTTTCATTACAGGGTGGACAGGTATCTTACTTTCCACTCTGCGAAAAGGATGACTTTAGACTGGATACCGATTCTCTTTTAGCCCAGATAACATCCGATATCAACTTACTCGTGCTATGCAATCCTAACAATCCAACTTCCAGTGCAATTTTTACTACAGATATGGAGAAAATTGCAAAGCACTGCAAGCAGACCAACACACTTGTCATGGTAGATGAAACCTATATCGAATTTGCTGAAAACTATGAGGAAATTGCTTCTATTCCATTAACAAAGCACTATGACAACCTTGTTATTCTGCGTGGTATTTCCAAATTTTTTGCAGCACCAGGACTGCGTCTCGGATATGCCATCACCGGCAGCAAAGAACTTATCTCACACGTGAACGAGAAAAAAAATCCGTGGACAATTAACAGCCTTGCAGAAGTTGCTGGTACGCTTATGTTTACTGATGCCGAATATATCCGTGCAACTAAGGAATTGATTGCCACTGAACGGAAACGCATCTGTGACAAACTTGCTACTATCCCTGGATTAAAAGTCTATCCGCCATCTGCAAACTTCGTCCTTGTAAAAATAGAAAAAGCCACTGTCAATGCAGATATTTTATTTGAAGCTGCCATCCAAAAATGTATGATGATTCGAAACTGTGCTTCCTTTGCTTATCTGGATGAAAGCTATTTCCGCTTTTGCTTCATGCAGCCATCCGATAACGATACACTGCTATCTTGCATCGAGGAAGTCATGATGCATGCATAAAATTATTCATAAGATAAAGCAGAACATTACAAAATAAATCCCTCGCATTTTTTAGATTAGTATGTACTAAATCCTAAAAAATGCGAGGGTATTATTTACTGATAGCAGCCTGCCAAAGCAACCATCATCATTTGGTTTTCTCTCCACAGTCTTTTCCACTGGGAATAAGGTAATGGACATGCAACAGTACCTGTCTCGATGCATACGGTAGGTATCCCTTTATCTATATTCATATAGTTATATTCTAATCCTTTTACCGGAGAGGCTTCTGCCAATCTGTAACCAGTAATATTATGACAATGTAGCGCCAATGCCTGTACCCGTTCTCTTAATTGTCCTTGCTGCCCTACATCCCAATAGATTGCTCCCTCCATCGAGTGATAAGCCACACCTGCCACGAAATTACGCTGACTCATTGCATATTTCATTGCTTGTGCTTCCGGCTCTGTAAATGCTGCTGTACCATTATAGTTTTCAGATGCAGGTGCAGTAACATCCATTCTACTATTCCATCCAACCGTAAACTGTCTATTCAAATCTACTCCATTTGCGTTTGCTTTCCACAATCCAGGATATTTCGCCCCACTCATAAATAGACAATTATTTCGTACTGATTCATTTCGAATACCAGCTAAACCAAATTGACTTATTGTCACACCATCTGGATTTACCATTGGCAATAAATACACACAACAATTATTAAAAATCTCTCCATATGTAACACCATGCGGTGCAATATTGTTCCAATTATCTAAACACATTTCCAGTGATTCCATAAGAATCCAACTATTCATCCATTCCCTGCCATGAATTGCCGCCTGCATATAAATGGCATTCTTCGCATTTTTGTTCCCGATAATAACTTGATGAATTGCCCGTCCATCTACAGATGCACCAACACTGGATATTTCTATTTTATCTGGATATTTTTCCTTTAATAATGCGATATCTACTACCATCTCATCATAGGAATATATATGATTAGAAGTATCTACTATATTCTCTGGCATAACAATTGCCACAGGTTCATTCGCAAGTACAGTCATATTAATATTCAGCATAAGTATCAAACTAATACTCATCACTTTTAATAGCTTCTTCATGTGTTTATTTTCCTTTCTTCATTTGCAGACTTAGAAATTATTGTACTTTTTGGGTCCTATTCGACCAAATGCCGGCACGTTTCACGAGCCGTCTTATTGGACTTAAAAACCTCTTATCAGAAAGCCAAAAGCGATCTCACAAGAGGTCTCTATACATCATATTAAAATATATGCGATTCTCTTACCACGGAATCATATTACCAGATAATTTGACCTTTTTAGCAAGGGAATACGCAAGGGTTTCCAAATCGGAATCTTCAAACTTACTCCATTCACCACCAATAGCAAGTTTAATCTCCGAGATAGGGTTATTTAGAAACTCAAGCACTTCCGTTGGCTGATATCCCTGTATGGCAGAAGCACCCTTCTGCGAACTGAGATAATTGGCAACATCATTTAACAATCTCTGTTCGTTTGCAACAAATTTCTCTTCCTGTTTATCCAAATCACGTTCAAATGCTTTTTTGATATCATTCCAATCAGCCATATCTGTATCTCCTTTTATCTTACTTCCATAAAATATCGTATCTGGATTCGATATTCTTTTCTTATTATAGTATAAATGGCCTAAAAACTCAATTCTTAATTGTAAAAAGAAAATCCACACGAAAAGGTTTGAAAGAACTCGTATTTCACTGTTTACTTTTGTTTAATTTGAAATGTAACTTTCTTTTCTCCTCCAAATCTGCCAATACCACGAATGACTACTTTAGCCTTCCCCGGTTTCGTATTATTCTCATACGAAAGAACATAATCCAAATTTTCCGTCAATGTTTCTCCATTGTAGGTCAACTCTACTTCAGGCTCTATCCTTTCACTCTCAGTAATAAACTGTGTTGATATTTTTTTATTCTTTATCTTGCCGGCAGCTACTGCATACACATGATAAGAAACCGTAACGCTTTGCTCTCCCATGCCCGCAAAATTACCAACGCCCTTGACCATTACTTCGCTATCCTGACATTGCATATTCGTCGCATAAGAAATAACATAGTCCTTATTCATCTTAAGCTTTTTAGTTCCATATTTAATTGTCAATTTAGGGACACTCGCTTTTCCTTTTTTATATGCAATATCTTGTGCCACAATATCTGTATCAGAAATATTGGCAGGTAAGATTGTAAAATTTTCTTTCCATGTTCCTTTGAAATTGCCCATTCCTTGTATTATAACGACTGCCTTTTCTCCAGCATTTCTGTTTTTCTGATAGCGCAATTTGTAATCTTTTCCCTCAATCAACGTTATCCCTTTATAAGACAGATTTACTTTCGGCTTTAGCTGCATTCCGGTATATGTCTGTTTTTCAATCGCCTGTAGCATAAAGTCATTATTTTTGGCGTCTAATTCCCTCTTATTTATTGTATAGGAAACCGTTTTTCTTCCACCAAAAATACCCTGACCTATTACATAGAGCATACCTTTTCCTGCATTCTGATTATTTTGTGCCGGATATTGGATAATATAATCTTCACCTGCTGTCAATAAGTCATTTTTATAGTATACCTTAATATCTGGCTTGAAAATCTCTCCATCATATGTTACGGCTTCAATTTTTTCAACTGTTGCCTCTGTGATCATCTCCGAAACAATTCTAAAGCTTTGTTCTGTGACTGTTCCGCTATAATTTCCTTTTCCTTTAATCACTACTGAGGCTTCTCCTATCTCCTTATTATTAGAATATACGACCTCATAGTCTTTATTTTGGCGTAAGGTTTTTGTGCCATCCTTAACAATAACTTTAGATTTTATTGGTCTTCCATTCTGATATTTTCCGTCTTCTACATAAATATCTGTTTCTTTGATATCTTTCGGAAGAATTGTAAAATATGCCTTCCGCTGTCCAGTATAATTTCCTTGTCCCTTAATCGTGACACAGGCCTGTTTTGATGCCTTCGTATTATTGCTAAATTTTACAGTATAATCATTACCCTGCTCCAAAGTCATTCCATTATGTTCTACCATAACAGCTACTTTTTTTGCAGTTCCATCATAAACTACCAACGAATCAAGTGCAATCTTAACATCTTTCTGGTCCATAGGCTTCTTTGTTATCATGAATTCTACATTTCTATTGCCGGCATACAATCCGATTCCACGAATCTCAATGACCGCTTTTCCCGGATTAACATTATTTGTATATATACACTCATAATCCTTACCGTCAATTAAAACCGTACCTGTTTTTGTCGTTATTTCAACTTGAGGTTCCTGCGCAGTTCCTGTATAAGTTAGCGGCGCTATCTGTTTGATTGTGAGATTTGTTATGCTTTTACTTACAATTTTAAAAGGAAGCTCTCTTGTACCGATAAAATTTCCTTTTCCCGTGATAACGACCGTTGCTTGTTTTGCTGTTCCTTCTTTCACTTCTATCTCATAATCTCTATTTTTACATAATTTCTTTCCAGAGTACGTTAGCTCTACAGCAGGAGCTTCCGGCATCAATGTCTCTCTGTTTAATGTCGAGTTAGACACCAATACATCAACGTCATCTTCTTCAATACTTTTTTCTGCAATAAGATATTTTAATTTGAATGTCGTCTTATCGGTGCTCAACTTAACGTATGCAGTGGCAATTCCTGACTCCACACAGTTAGCATACGTCACAAAATAATCTTCCTCTTCCATCAACAGTTTATCTTCATAATAAACTGTAACCTTTGGTTCCACTTTGCTTCCTGTATATACTTGGTTTGGAATTGCTACAATACGATATTCGCCCGATATCGTATCTTCCTTCCAAAAAGCATACAAAATCAGGCTTTCTGTAATAGGAGTCGCATTCGTAAAACGTCTTCCCTTTCCTGCTGGCTCTGTATACCAACCAACAAACACACAATTTTCTTTTACAGGTGTCGGCAAAACAATACAATTTCCCGGAATAATGTCGGTCATTGCCGCATACTCACTTCCGCCCATGCTTTCAAAAGTAACTGTGTATCTTTCATTCCCAATCCAATATGCATACAAAGTTACATCCTCATATATTCTCATGTCATTTGTATACTGCACACCGTTTCCATTCTCTTGCGTAAACCAACCTCCAAATTCATGGTTTTTCTTTGTAACCACCTCTAGTTCTAACTTTTGAGAATATTCATAATAAAAAACATTATTTTTCACATCGATATCATCCGCACCGCAATATACAAGATTCACATGTACGCGAGCTGCTTTCTCCCATACGGCTTCCAATGTCGTATCCTTCGTCACACAGTCTTTCTCAAAATCCCAGAGATCTGTAGTGCTTCCGTCTATACCCCAGCCGAGGAAACGATAGCCTACCCGTACCGGTATCTCTATTTCTTCAAGCAATGCACCATCCCAAGCCAAAATATAAGAAGAATATCCATATGCAGAGTCATATTCTCCTCCTGCCGTTGAAATAGTTACCTTCCACTGCTTCTCCTTTAACGGATCATTCCATTTTGCATACAAACACATCGGTTCTTTTACTGTTTTCGAAAAATCCCATTCCGTTGTATAAGCAGCATCTGTATACCATCCTTCAAATTCAGCCCCGTCTTTCATCGGAGGCTTCGGTGCTGTCAAAAGCTCTCCTCCATATGCATACTGACTTGCAACTTCACTGCCGCCCATCGTAGCATAGCGCACTTTCATCTTATTCTCTTTCTCTGACTGCCAGCTTAAAACGGGATATCCGTCATTAATGCCTAATGTATCCTTTTTAAAACAATTTCCAAGTGCTGTCAGTGCCTCATCACTCTTTAACCATTCTTTGGTTACACTTTCTGCGCTATTATTACTCTCTGTACCTTCATCCAGCAAGTAAAAAAAGGTAGCTTTAGAGCCATTAGTCCAGAGGCCAAATAATCTGCCACATTTACTAGACATGTCAGAAACGGTTCCTGTAGAATATCCTCTGGCACAAAGTCCTCTTCCATCTCCCGAACCAGCCAGACCACCTAAAATATAATTTTCTTCTGCTACGGCTTCGTTATAGCATATATTACCTCTGTTATAATTATCGTGAAAGCTGCCCTGGGCCTCTGCTGAAATTCCACCCACCAGCCTATTTCCTATGATATTTCCAAAATTGGCACTTTCCACAATTCCATGTCGCAACTCATCTGTGAATCCATCCCCACTTCCGGTAATCCCTCCAAGCTGTGTTTCACCTTTAATATCTCCGTAATTTGCGCACTGGGTTACCAATTCACTATACTGCATTACGATTCCACCTATACAGTTCATCCCGGAAATATCTCCAAAATTTATACAGTGATCTACTGTTCCACCATACATAGTATAATCCATCCACAATACATTTTCTGGATCTGAATCATCTGCTATAACAATACCTGTCGGAGAAGTTTGTCCTACAATTCCTGCCAAAATACTGCTTTCCGACTTAATATCCCCGTAATTATAACAATTCTTTATGGTAGGAGAAATATAATAATAGGTTCCATACTTCTCTGTATCTAGAGCCTTCACTTCCTCAGACGCAATCTCTGGAAAACATCCTCTAGGATAAATTCCCCCACAGAGGGTGTCGATATACTCCTCTTCTACATCATCTTTTTGCAGAATCGTCCCTTGTGACACCCCCGTTATTCCACTTATATGACCGCACCCTATCGGTGTATAAATATCGCAATTATTATAACAGTCTATAATCTTACCGCCTGCCACATTAGCCAGAGCAAATCCTGCTATATTAAAATATTGTGCATTTATCGTACCACTAATACTACTATCTGAAATGGTTCCTACATTGCTCCAAACACAACCAGAAATACTAATGCCATACTCTGCTGTAATGTTGCCTTCCAGATGATAATTGGTTATTGTTCCAGCATTACGTTCCGCCAATGGATTTAAAAATTCAACGGTTCCTTCTTTCAGATGCAAATCCTGTGCAAGAAGGGTGACATTCTTCACTACACCATAATTACCAATTACTGGAAATATTCCCCTATCTGCTATATGTTCAAGGCCATAGAATGCGTATCCATTCCCATCAAAAGTACCTTGAAATCCAAATTCCTCTGCTGTGGACGCCGCAAGACCAATACCAGGAAACGTCTTTGTAAAGGAAATATTTTCCGTCTGCACAATTTCAACCTCTTTGAAGGTTTCTCCCTGCTCAGAAAGCGCTGCCAATGCCAGCATATCCGTTTCCGAACTAACCAAAATACGTTCATCACCTATATTGATTTTGGTTTGCATTTCTTCTGCTTTACTTATAATAGCACCTTGTTCGCCTAATGCACTCCAATCATAAGCTGGCTTTTCAAATTGTTTTCTATGAAACATTTCACTTTGCCCTTGCGGGTTCTTAATTCCAACCGAATATCCATGAGATGTTTTTCCAACAATAGTAACAAGCTCTTTTTCTCCATTGGCATTTTCTATTGTCCATGTTCCATCAGTCTTTTTCTCAACATTACAAGGAAGCATTTCACTTACTTCTACTTCCTGCCCCGTTGAAATCTCATTCGCAGACACAGTTACTGTTTCATTGACACTACCATCATCAACTATGTCCACCTGTGATACTGTCTCTGTTTCTAAAGCTATGTCTATCTGTGATACTGTCTCTGTTTCTGACGCTGTATCTATCTGCGATACCGTTTCTATTTCTGACACTGTGTCTATCTGTGATTCTGTTTCTAATGCAAACGCTGTATTATTGCTTACTAACAAGCTACATATCAAAACAATTGCTAATCCCCTCATAATATCCTTCCTATTACTAACAAATTTTTCCATTATACGGTTAACAATGCAACCATCTAATTACATATCGGTAAAATTATACCGTTTTTCGTTTGGACAAAAGAGCAATGGTTTCAATATTCGCTGTCCACGGGAACTGGTCAACAGCTACTGCTTTTTCTACTTCATACCCATTTTCCAAAAATACTTCGAGGTCGCGCGCAAGACTCGTTGGCTTACAGGATATGTATACCAACTTATCCACTCCATACTCAATTATCTTTGTCAACGCTTTTGGATGTATTCCATCACGTGGTGGATCTAAAATAATAAAATCCGGCTTTTCTTCGATGGTATCGAGTACTTTTAATACATCACCGGCAATAAATTCACAGTTATGCAGTCCATTCAATTCTGCATTTTTCTTTGCCGCTTCTACTGCCTCTTCCACAATTTCCACACCAATCACTTTTTTTGCCACAGGTGCCATTAACTGTGCAATCGTTCCTGTTCCGCTATATAAATCGTATACTGTTTTCCCTAAACCCGCTTCTCCTATATATTCACGTGCTGTACTATAGAGCACTTCTGCTCCCAGGCTGTTTGTCTGAAAAAAAGAAAACTGAGAAATCTTAAATTTTAAACCAAGCAATTCTTCAAAAAAATAATCCTGTCCATATAAAATATCAGTCTTATCACTTCTTACCACATCCGCAACCGAATCATTCTGTGTATGCAAAATGCCTGTAATCCTTCCTGTTAAAGGAAGCTCTAACAGCATATCCTTGTAGCTTTCTAAATCATAGGTTTCCTGTGTCGTTGTCACAAGAGCGATTAAAATTTCTCCTGTCTTCACCGCTTTCCGCACTAACAAATGACGTAAATAGCCAATATGAGATAATCTATGAAAAAAGGTTGCGTTCTTTTGTGTAAAATACTCTAAAGTCGCAGATAAAATCTGACGATAATCTTCATCTACAATCTGACAATTCTGTACTGTTACAATATCATAAAAGCTACCTCGCTTATGCATACCAAGCGCAAGCGGTCCATCCTTTACCTCGTCACCAAAAGAAAACTCCATCTTATTGCGATATTCATATTGAGCAGGACTGCCCTTGATGCCTTCAAACACATACGGTGTTTTCTGTTTTTCTAACAATACAGCATCTAACAATTTCTTTACCTGTGCTTCTTTTATCTGAAGTTGTTCCTCATAAGGAAAACTGATGTATGTACATCCACCGCAACTTCCGTAATGCGGACATGGATTGTTTGTCTCACATGCGGCTGGCTCTTCTACTGACAAAAGTCTACCCTCTGCCTTACCTTTCCTCATCTTATTCACTCCGAATTTTACTGTTTGTCCCGGCAGTGCATTTTTGACTGTGCAATATTCTTTTAATACCGCTCCATCTACTTCTGTCTCTACACGCACAATCCCTTTATTTGGAAAATCTATTCGTTCCACTACACCAGTTAAAATCTGCCCTTTTTTCATCTAACTATTATCCCTTTCCTCTTGCATCATACTTATGTCAACCAAACGCCAGCACGTTTCACGAAGTGCCTTATTGGGCAAAAAAAGATGCCTTCTCAGGCATCCTTTAAATACAACTTATTCTTCTGTTGCTGCCGGTTCCTGTGTTACTGTTTCCGGTTCTTCATCTTCAAAAAAGTCATCATCGAAGTCATCATCAAAATCATCTTCAAAATCTTCTAAATAGTCTGGTGTTAAATATTTATATACAGCATATGCAATGGCTGCTACAGCCGCTACAGCTCCAATAACTGCTAGTACCCATAAAAGTGTATTACTTTTCTTTGGTTCTTCCTTCTTACCAAGAATTTCATTTAATTTTGCTGCTGTTAAAATATCTTCGATTTTATTCATAAAAGTCCCCTGCCTTTCTTACATTGTTCCATTTATTAATACTATATAGTATCATACCACTTTTTTATACATTTTACTATTTATTTTTTTGAAAATTATAATTTTTTCAATTTTGCAAATGCAGCGTACATAATCTTCTGACCCGCACTATCAAAATCTACTGTTACCTGGTAATCTCTAGGCTTTTCTTCAAGCGCAAGTACAGTCCCTTCTCCATATTTCATATGTCTTACCCTATCACCCACCTGATAGTCAATTGTCGTACCTGCTGTTGGCATTCCTTTGGATAATCCACTGACAGAAGATAGGCTTTCAATTCCCTGGGCAATAAATGGTTTATTCTCTGTTGCTGTACGCTTTGGTGCCAAAACTGCCTTAGGTCTTGCAAAAGAACTTCCGCCACTACCTCCAAACGGAATACTTTTAAAATGGCTTCTTGCATAAGAATCATCTTCGTATTCTTCGTATTCTCTACGCTTAGGCGTCGGTAATTTACTGTCTAATAACTCCGCTGGAATCTCTTTTACAAAACGGCTGATAGGATTGTATTGCGTCTCCCCGCGAAGCATACGCTGTTTGGCACAGGTAATCGTAAGATCATCCTTCGCTCTTGTGATTCCCACATAGGCAAGACGTCTTTCTTCCTCAATCTCTGCATCATCACCTGACACAATTGTCATATAGCTTGGAAAAACACCATCTTCCATACCTGATAAGTAAACATGTGGAAATTCCAATCCTTTTGCGCTATGCAACGTCATAAGCAACACTCTGTCACTATCTTCACCAACTTTATCAATATCAGCCACTAACGCAACTTCTTCTAAAAATGTGCTAAGTGTTGGCTCATCTGTTACTTCTTCATAGGCAATTACTTTATTCAAAAGTTCATCTATATTTTCAATTCTATTCTCAGCATCTTCCTCATTAGATGCTTCCAGTTCCTGTACATAGCCAGTTGTCTCCAACACGTCACGAAGCAACTCTTCAATGCTAAAAAATTCCTGCTTACTGCGAAATGCCTGTATCATTGTCACAAATGGCTTTAACTTAGAAACACTTCTGCCAATTGTCATAATCTGGTCTGCCTCACATAGCGCATCAAAAAAACTAATGTTTCTTTCATCTGCATATTCTTGTACATGCGCAATGGTAGCTGCACCAATTCCACGTTTTGGAATATTAATAATACGCTTTACTGCTACATCATCCCGTCCGTTGTCTATTGTTTTCAAATATGCTAACAAGTCTTTGATTTCTTTTCTAGCATAAAAATTCACACCACCTACCACATCATATGGTATGCCCGCAACAACAAAACGTTCTTCCATAATACGAGCCTGCGCATTGGTACGGAATAAAATTGCACATTCTCCGTATTCTGCCAGACCATCTCTTTTCTTTCTGGCAATATCACTAACGGTAAAATCAGCCTCTTCATAGGCATTGTCAAACTGTCTAAAATGTACAAGACTTCCTTCACCCTTATCTGTCCAGAGGGCTTTTGACTTCCTTCCTACATTGTGCTTGATTACCGCATTTGCTGCATCCAATACATTCTGCGTAGAACGATAATTTTGTTCTAACTTAATCACAACTGCTTCCGGGTACACCTTTTCAAAATCCAAAATATTACGGATATTAGCACCTCGGAATTTATAAATGGACTGGTCATCATCACCTACAACACACAGATTTCTATTTTTATCTGCCAGCAATTTAATCAACTGAAACTGTGCTGTATTGGTATCCTGATACTCATCCACCATAATATATTTGAATCTATCTTGATAATATTCTAGTACATCTGGACATGTTTTGAATAACTCCACGGTTTTTACAATCAAATCGTCAAAATCCATCGCATTATTTTTACGAAGCACCGTCTGATATTCTTTATATGCTTTGGATATTCTCTGTTTCGTATAATCTCCCATCACACCAAGTTCATATTCAACGGGAGATTTTAACTCATCCTTTGCAGCAGATATTGCGCCTAAAATAGTGCGCTCCTTTAACATCTTTGTATCGATTTCCAGACGCTTACAAATCTCTTTCATAATTGTCTTTTGATCATCTGTATCATAAATTGTAAAATTCGTATCGTACCCAATACGGTCTGCATATCTACGAAGAATACGCACACAGGTAGCATGGAAAGTAGCAACCCAGATACTATCTGAACCAAATCCTACAATACGATCCACTCGTTCCCGCATCTCTCCCGCTGCTTTATTCGTAAATGTAATTGCAAGAATGTTCCACGGATTCACTCCACATTCATCTATCAAATATGCAATTCTATGTGTCAACACTCTGGTCTTACCTGACCCCGCTCCTGCAAGCAACAACACAGAACCTTCTATTGTAAACACACCCTTTTTTTGTTCTTCATTCAATGTATCATAAATACTCATATGTAACCTATACCCTTCTTGTCTATCACCTAAATACATGCGTTAATTCATAGACTTTTATTATATAAAAAACCCTCTGAATGGTCAAGCAACGGCATTATTTCCCCTCACCGATTCATCGTAACACTTTCCTAATCATTTTCATATCATATACCATTAACAAACAGGAGGTTTTTTATGAAAAGAAAGTTATTCAGCATTGTACTGACACTCACATTACTGCTTGGCATGACACTTCCCTTAGCAGGCTGTAGTGCCGACAAAAACACAGTTGAGAGTACTTCCGATAACAATACCGTACTTACTGATATCACATTAAATGAAGTGGCACATTCTATTTTCTATGCACCTATGTACGTTGCAATAGAGGAAGGTTATTTTGCAGAAGAAGGCATTAACCTGACTCTCGTAACTGGCTTTGGTGCCGACAAAACAATGACTGCAGTATTATCTGGCGAAGCAGACATCGGCTTTATGGGAAGCGAATCCACAATTTACACATATCTTGGCGGTGCCGAAGACTACGTTGTGAACTTTGCCCAACTAACCCAGCGTGCTGGTAATTTCCTTGTATCCCGAGAACCTATCCAAGATTTTTCATGGGATATGTTAAAAGGAAAAAATGTGCTTGGTGGCAGAGCAGGCGGTATGCCTCAGATGGTATTTGAATATATCCTAAAGAAAAATAATATCGATCCTTCTGCAGATGTGAATATTGACCAGAGTATCGATTTTGGCTCTACTGCTGCCGCTTTTTCAGGAGGACAGGGAGAGTTCACTGTTGAGTTTGAGCCGCACGCCACTGCATTGGAGGCAAAAGGTGACGGCTACGTTGTTGCATCTCTTGGCGAGGATTCCGGTTATGTCCCATACACTGCATTCTCTGCGAAAAAGAGCTTCATCGATGCCAATCCAGAAGTTATCCAGTCCTTTACCAATGCATTACAAAAAGGTATGGATTATGTGCAAACTCATACTCCAGCAGAAATCGCAGCCATCATTCAGCCACAATTTGAAGAAACAGACACGGAAACTCTGACTGCTATTATTACTAGATATTATGAACAGGATACTTGGAAAGAGAATCTGATTTTTGAAAAAGATGCATTTGACTTATTACAGAATATCTTGGAAGAAGCTGGACAGTTAGATACCCGGGCAGACTATGACAAACTAGTTACAACCCAGTTTGCCAAGGAAGCAAAATAATTCTTTGCTTGATGTATATTCATAGTACCCTCAAATTCAACTGCATAAGTACAATGAAAGAATAAAGGTATGCATCAAATTTTTGTTGGTAAAGTTTACAAAAAATTTTTACACTTTACCAACTAAAATCTGATGCATACCTTTTAACACTCAAATCACTTCATTATGCCATCTTTCCCCAAACAGATAATAACAACTGGATAAATGCAGAATTCCAATAAATAGTTACCTCATTGGTAGAATAGCTGCCTGTCATATCTGCTATACATTTTGCCGGAGGAGTTTCTTTTGTAAAAAGCCCCTTTACCACTTCATCAGCCAGCCAGTCACAAGGACCACCCGATAGCATACCTGGCATTGCTTTTCCTAAAAATCCTGATGGTCTATGATGCGGACGTTTGATTGCATCCGTTCCACAACCAGTCAGATAACAAAGTCCCATTGGATTTCTTCCGAGCAGATAATGAATCTGCTCTGCCGCAGCCATCAGATATTTTTTATCACCCGTTAAGACATATGCGTCATACAAATGCAACCCATGATTCGCAGTATCGAGATTACTTCCCCATGCATATTCATTGGCTAACAATGCAGTTCCATATCCATCCTCTGATACTGTTTTATATTTCTGTTCTGCCAGCTCTATCATGGATTTTCTAATTCTTTCCTGAAGTTCTTCTGATATTGGGTACTCTGTAGACAAATATGCAAGATTGCCATAAGTCCCCATATCTCTCCAGCCATAACCGTGATAGATTTTCTGACTTGCCCACTGCTCAAAATCCTGACGGTATATATCATCACCAAATGCCTTGTACAGTTCTGCTGCTGCCCAATAGCATTCATCCTTATCACAGGCATCCTCATATTCGCCTGTCGTAATCTCCTGTGGGTTTCTAAAGCCACCTGGGAGATCTATATTTTTTAACGCTGCATAAGCCCTTTTTGATGCATTTTCCAAAGTTGCCGCATAGACAGCATCATATTTTTTATAAAAACGTACTGCCATTGCTGTGACAGCCGCAAAATTAGCTGTTGCAGTAACCGACACAGGACTAATGATAAGTTCATCCTTTTCTTCTTCTGGCATAATAAATCCGCAGAAATGATAACAGGTCAGTTTATGGTACAATGCACCATCCTCCCGCTGCATTTTCATCATCCAATCAAGTTCATACTTTAATTCTACAAGATATGCCGGCATAGTACCTTCTGTCTGGTAATACACTGGTGCATGATACGCTGCTGCCAGCGTTTCGTTTGCCTCATATGCCAACAACAACTGCGCTACTGCCATAGCGCCCGGTACTATGTATCTGCCATAATCTCCTGCATCATGCCAGCCACCTGATACCTCCCGACTTTCATCACTGCCGTAAACAATAGCGTCGCTTGTATGACATGCTTTATGTGCAAACAGACCTGAAAAATTTTCATCCAAATCACAACCACATCGTTGCAAATAAAAGAAATCCATTGCTTTGGCAAAAACATCCTGATATACTGCGTCATCTATCATAAATATATCAGACTCACCCAAACCATCAGCGATAACATAATATCTACCAGGCTCTGTCACGCTGGAAAAATCTCCAATATAATTGATTTCCCCTGCAGTTGCATTCGTTATCTTCTGCTCTGTCTTGCCTTCCAATACACAACTTCCGTCACTTTTTAATATCTTAAATTCTACAGGTACATCTGCTTGAAATGTTACCTTTTTTTCCATTTCTGGCAAATATCCACATTGATTTATAAAAATTTTCTTATACATAGCAATTCCTCCATTACATATATAGCATCATTATAACACAAGGGTAAAGATTTGTTCTCTTTACCCTTGCTTTTTATCAGATTTTTTTTCTGTTTTTTTATCTGGTTTACTCTCTTCTGGTTTTGCTTTCTTCGTATAGCCGTCAATCAGCTTCTCTATCAATAATTTCTTAACGTAAACATCGAAACTTAACATACTGATAAAAGTAAACAACTTCATCATTTCATCGGACTCATCACCTGTATCCTGAAATGTTTCTTCTGCAATTTTAAATTTCTCTTCCACATCCTGTTTTAATACTTCAACCTGCTCTGTCTCCAAAGAAAATAAAGTTTCATAAATACTTTCCAGATTCGGTTCGCTCTTCTTATCAAAATACTTATCCGTCAAAGGACCTAACAATGCCTGTATATCACTAATCGAAAGAACTCCTTTATAATAATAGATGAAGATTAATAAAAGTACATGGTTTTTGGTATACTTCTTCTTCACTGGTGGTGGAAGCAAATCATTCTTGGCATAATTATTAATCATTGTCTTCGTCAGAATCTTATCTTCCTCTTCATTTCTGAGCGTACTCTTCAAACGTTCACCCATAAACGTTGTCACCTGATCCATGTACAAATCAATATCAGGAATATCTTCTGCTTTGATGTAGCCAATCCTATCCAAACTCTGTAATATACTGTTTAACAAATCTTCTGTATTAATAGTCATATCATTCCCCTCGCATTATCACGAACTATTGACTTTATTATATAGTATTGAAAACCACATGGCAAGTACATCTTTTGCTTTACTTTACAACTTTAATATGTTAAAATAGATGCAGTTGGTATTTATACAGAATCTTGCAGTAATGCAGCGTATTATTTATGAAAGGTATTGATAAAAATGAATAAGAAAATTAAAACAGAAGCCGTAGACCGCTTATTTGACGCAATTTTACTATTAGAAAACAAAGAAGAATGCTACAGTTTTTTTGAAGATTTGTGTACTGTAAATGAATTACTCTCTCTTTCCCAACGTTTTGAGGTGGCAACTATGCTCCGCCATCATAAAACATATCTGGAAATTGCTGAGAAAACCGGCGCTTCCACAGCAACCATCAGCCGCGTGAACCGTTCTCTCAATTATGGAAGTGATGGCTATGAAATGATTTTTGAACGAATGGAGTAAACATCGGCAAGTTTCACAAGCCGTCTTATTAGACCAAACGCCGGCAGGTTCCACAAGCCGTCCTATTTGAAAAAAACAGGGAAGTGTTGCATCTTATCATGCTCACTTCCCTGTATTATTTACACGAAGATAAAAATTAGAGTAAAATACTCAACCTATGTTTTAACCAGAAATCTCCATCAATTCCAGTGGATCAATATATACTTCATCCTGCAAAATCTGATATCTTATTTGCTCATTATCATCTGTAATTTCAAATAGCAAAGTACCCTTCGTAATCTCATCTCCCTCTTTTACTTTAGGTTCTTCATCTACTTTGTAAACAGATATGTAACCATTTTCATGGTCAATTTTTAATACTTTTCCCCATGTTTCATCTTCTACAATGGAAACTATAACACCACTGCCCGCAGCAATAACCGAATTGCCTTCAGCTACTTCAAATATTACTTCTGGCGCTGCTCCTACCTCTTTTGCTTCTGCAGTTTCTTCCTCTGCTCCCTGCGAATTATCCTCTTCCAAAATAGTCGTAATGCCTGCAAGCGGGAATCCTGAAGGAATTGCTTTTTCTATTGCCTCTGCTTCTGCCTCTACCTTCTGATTGACCGTTTCGCTAAGAAGAAGCACCTTTTCCTGTAAGGATTCATTCTCAACTGTCAATTCACTATTTTGTCTTGACATCTGTCCCATCTGTAATGTCAGTTCTGCATTTTCGTCTTTTACTGCTTTTGTTACTGTAGTAGCATAAATAATACTTCCAATTGTAAGTACTACAAGTGTACAAAGTGTAACTCCAAGTATCTTTAACTGCTGCCAGCTAATGTTTCGTTCTTTGACATTGCCGTTACCATCATCAGAACGCAAAACCGCTGTGTATTTCTTTTGGTTCTTCTCAACCGGCTTCTGCTCATTTTTCGCTTCTTGTGTTTCCACTACCGGTTGCTCCTCTGCTGTCTGTTTCGTTTCTGTCGTTTGTTCCATAAAAATAGTCACCTCCGATAAAATGCGGCTAAATTGTCTACATGACGTTTTATTTTACCATAGATAACCATTTCTTTACAACTTTATTTCACTTTTTTGTAACATTTGTAACATTTCCGCAGGCTGGATTTAGCAATATCTTCCCACTTTTAGAGTTCATTCTGCCTCGTGCATCCCTTTATTAGATTTTAGTATTGTGGCAATAAAACAAATTATAGTTGTTACTACCAAGATAACAACATTGCTTTTCTTTGGCATAAAACTGCCATCATTCGTATATTGGATTCCCATATACTCTGTAAACTGCAATGCGCGCTCCGTCTTTATTCCACCAAAACTTTCTATCATAAATGGCTCCATCAGTGCCTGTCTTAGCAGCGCTACTCCATGTGACACAGGAAAACATTTCACTACCCATTGTACTTCTTCTGGTAAATTGCCTATTGGAAGATAAATTCCTGTCAAAAAACCAATCAAGGCTCCAAGAATGGTACAACAGGAAGCAAGTGCATTACTACTTTTTAAAAATGATACCAAAAAAAGCACCATAGAAGAATTTGAAATTGTATTTAAAATCAAAATTCCATAAATCAGTGCCATTGTATCTGCTCCAAGTTTTACCCTGTATTCATGAAGAATATATATCTGTGAAATCAAAAAAATAAAAACTGACAAAAAGATGCCAATGACAACTGCTGCTAACATATATCCACCTAATACAGACCGTTTCTGAATAGGCGAAGTCCAAAAATCTCTGTCAATTTTCTTTGCTTTATCATCTACCATAATACCATAGGCACCCATTGTAGTTGTCACAGATGTCACTCCAAGAATCCCTGCAATCATCCATACATCCATGAGGAATTGGGTATTCTTTATCTGGGCAAAACTAGCAATTAGATTATCCCTAAGAAATAGTATGTATAAACCTACCATAATAAATTCTGCCAAAAAAGACAACACCACTGCTGTTTTATCTTTCAAAAAAAGAATCAGGTTTCTATACGCAAAATTGAACATGCCCGCTTCCCCTTTCAATCACCGACAGATACGCATCATCCATATTGCCTCGAAGTACTTCAAATCCTACGTATCTGTCGCGGCAAAGTTCTAATAGTGGTAACGCATCCAATGTCTTAGTCAGTGGCACTTCCAATCCATTGCCCTTTTGTCGATACTGTATACCCTTTGTATCCAAAATATTTTTAAGCGGACACAGACTTTTTGCAAACATCACAAGGCTATCCTGTGAAAAATGCTCCTTTAACAGCATTGGAGTACTTTGCACTGCAATTTCTCCATTCTGCATAATCACAATATTGTCTGCTTTGGCCGCTTCTTCCATATAATGTGTTGTCAACAAAATTGTCATGTCTGTCTCTGCTTTTATCGCATCAATCGTCCCCCAGATTGCACTTCTCATCTTAGGGTCAAGACCTGTCGTTGGCTCATCCAATAATAATATCTTAGGAAAATGTATCAATGCTCTGGCAATGTCACACCTTCTTCTTTGGCCACCAGACAATTTACCATAGGGTCGATCCAAGAAATCATAAATTCCTGTCATCCGGGCAATTTCCTTTGTTCTATCCTGCAATATCTTTCCTCGAAGTCCGTAAAATCTACCACGGATAGAAAGGTTTTCTTCAATGGTCAGCAAATCATCCAAAATGCCATTTTGAAACACGACTCCCATTTTTCTGCATATCTCTTGGTTTTGATGTCCGAGCTTTAGTCCATCCACGAGAATACTTCCGCTGTCTGCCTTCACACAGCTGCACAAAATATTAATAGTTGTAGTCTTTCCTGCTCCATTTGGACCTAATAGGGCAAATAGTTGCCCCTTGTTAACTTGAAAGCTAATTCCCCTGACAGCCTCCTGTCCACGGTAGGATTTCTTCAAATTTTTTACTTGTACGATATGTTCCAAATTTTTCACCCGTTATATGATATGCAAGTGCGAAAATGTTTATGCCTTCCAGCCACACCCCTACGGCCAGGGCCACTGCAAATAATAGGCATCTTCTTGGTGTATGATAATACTTTCTTATCTACTAGTTTTGATATTTGTAATGTATCTTTGCTTTTATTTTTTCAAAGTGGACTCGTCAGAAAAACGTAAGTATTTCTATGCACCTGCTTTTGATGGTTTTTAATGCAACCGTCTCGCAAAACTCGTCTTACAGAAAATCGCAGCATATGTAACAGGCGCGGCTTTTAACCGTTTTGTGCGTTTTCTTAATGAAGCACCGAGACATCAAGTTCTGCCCGAAACTCCTTGAGGCGAAGCCTCTTTTGTGAAGGGCAGAACAATCGAAGATGTCGAATGCTTCATTTAGAAAACGCCAAATACAGGTTATCGTCGCGCCGTACATATGCTGCGATTTTCTGTAAAACTCAAACAGTACTTCGA